>NZ_JADNHD010000012.1:57213-84239 GCF_015553695.1 Ruminococcus sp. BSD2780120874_150323_B10 | reverse complement strand
TTCCATTTATGTAGTCCATTACTACCTTCTTCTTGAATTCATAACTGTATTTTGACATAAAAATACCAACCTCCAAAGTTAGATTTTTTAGGTCTAACTTTTGGGGGTCGGGTCAAAATGAAGTATATTTTCTTTTATTGCTCTCGCAGATACTTACGCCTATTTGTTTGGCTATCGTTAGATTGCGTAAACTGAAAGTATTTGTGGGCTTTGCCCACACCCACAACCTTTGAAAAGGTTGACCAAACCTTTATATATTGACTTTAATTTTATCGAGCAGCTCTCCGACCTTTTCATGAAAAACAAGGTCGGCGGCGCTGTCCATTGGTGTGGCATCACGATTTATCAGTACAAGTTTATTTCCTTTAAAATATCTCACCATACCTGCGGCAGGATAAACCGTGAGGCTTGTGCCTGCAATAATCAGTGTATCTGCATTCGCAATGGCATTAACCGCACCGTTTACTGTTTTATCGTCAAGTCCTTCTTCATAGAGCACAACATCAGGCTTGATGATTCCCGAACATTCGCATTTTGGAATACCGTTGCTCTCTTTAATAAACTCGGCAGTATATGCTTTGCCGCACTTCATACAGTAATTTCTCAACACACTTCCGTGCAGTTCATACACTCTCTTACTGCCTGCCGCCTGATGCAGTCCGTCAATATTTTGAGTAACTACTGCGCTGAGTTTTCCTGCTTTTTCAAGCTCAGCAAGTTTATAATGAGCCTTATTCGGCTTTTTGTCAAGACAAAGCATTTTATCTCTGTAAAAGCGATAAAACTCCTCTGTCTTTTTTACAAAGAATGTATGGCTTAGTATGGTTTCGGGCGGATAATCGTACTTTTGATTATAAAGTCCGTCCACACTTCTGAAATCGGGAATACCGCTCTCTGTAGATACTCCCGCACCGCCAAAGAAAACTATTCTATGGCTGTCATCAATCACTTTCTGAAGTTCGTCAACACTACTCATTACTGCATTGCCTCTTTCATCTGCTTTACATACTCGCAAACAGGCTCAACACATTCTTTGCCGTACTTAGCAACGATTTTTACAATTGCGGAACCTACTATTACACCGTCTGCATACTGTGACATATGCTTTGCCTGCTCCGGAGTTGAAATACCAAAACCTACCGCACACGGGGTATCGCTTACAGAACGAACGAGGTCAACCATTTCGCCAATATTTGTTGTAATCTCTTTTCTTACACCTGTTACACCCATTGAAGAAACACAATATACAAAGCCCTGCGCTTCTTTGGCAATGGTTTTAATTCTGTCGTGTGAAGTCGGTGCAATAAGCGAAACAAGCTCTACACCGTGCTTATCGCAATAAGGCTGTAACTCTGCCTTTTCCTCAAAAGGAACATCCGGAACGATTACGGCGGAAATACCGCACTCTGCGCACTTTGCCATAAATGCGTCTGTACCGTAAACAAAAATAGGGTTCATATATGTCATTACGGCAAGAGCCGCCTTAATCTGCGGACGGATTCTCTTTACCATATCAAAAATCTTATCCGTAGTAGTACCTGCCGCCAAAGAACGGAGGTCAGCCTCCTGAATTACAACACCCTCGGCAATCGGGTCTGAAAAAGGTATACCGATTTCTATGATATCTGCGCCGTTTTCGCTCATACCTATAAGGAGTTTTTCGGTAGTTTCAAGGTCAGGATCTCCTGCGGTTACAAACGGAATAAAAGCCTTGCCGTTTTTGAAGGCATCTTTAATCTTACTCATAAATATTCTCCCCTCTGTATCTTGCAATAGCGGCAACATCCTTATCGCCTCTGCCCGAAAGATTTACAACAATAATGCTGTCTTTGCTCATTGTAGGAGCAAGTTTAATGCAGTGTGCAACAGCGTGTGCGCTCTCAATAGCAGGTATAATACCCTCTGTGCGTGAAAGATACTCAAATGCGTTTACTGCCTCTTCATCGGTAACGGGCACATATTTTGCTCTGCCTGTATCGCTTAAGTTAGCATGTTCAGGGCCGATACCCGGGTAATCAAGACCTGCTGAAATTGAATATACAGGTGCAATCTGGCCGTACTTATCCTGACAGAAATATGATTTCATACCATGGAAAATACCGAGTGTACCGTTTGCGATTGTTGCGGCATTCTTCGGATTATCAACGCCAAGACCTGCTGCCTCGCAACCGATAAGCTGTACGCTCTCATCACCGATAAAGTCATAGAATGCGCCCATAGCATTACTGCCGCCGCCAACACAAGCCATAACCACATCAGGAAGTCTACCCTCTTTTTCAAGGAGCTGTGTTTTGATTTCCTTACCGATTACGCTCTGGAAATCTCTTACAACCGTTGGGAACGGATGCGGGCCCATTACCGAACCGAGTACATAGTGAGTATCGTCAACTCTGTTAGTCCACTCACGCATAGCCTCGTTTACGGCGTCTTTAAGAGTCATTGTGCCTGTTTCAACGGCATTTACCTTTGCGCCGAGAAGTTTCATTCTGTATACATTAAGAGCCTGACGGATTGTATCCTCTTTGCCCATAAAGATCTCACACTCAAGTCCCATAAGTGCGGCAACAGTTGCTGTTGCAACACCGTGCTGACCTGCGCCTGTTTCTGCAATTACTCTTGTTTTGCCCATCTTTTTGGCAAGCAGACACTGACCAAGACAGTTATTGAGTTTGTGTGAACCCGTATGATTTAAGTCCTCACGCTTTAAATAAATCTTAGCACCGCCTAAATCCTTTGTCATTTTCTCCGCATAATAGAGGAGTGACGGTCTGCCGGCATACTCACGCATAAGTGTGTCAAGCTCTGCGACAAACTCCGGATCGTTTTTATATTTTTCATATGCTTCTTCAAATTCATTAACGGCATTCATTAAAGTTTCGGGAACAAACTGTCCACCGTGAATACCAAACTTACCCTTCGACATTGATTTATCTCCTTTTCTAATACCTTATATATTTATAACTTATCACCGTTAAGTTCTTCAAGTGCTTTCTTTTTATCGGCATTTCTCATAAGAGTTTCGCCAATAAGCAGTCCGTTTACTCCTGCTTCTCTAAGCTCCTGCACATCTTCGGCTGTTTTTATTCCGCTTTCGCCGACAAATAAAATTTCCTTTGGTACCAGTTTTCTCAATCTTGTGCAGGTTGTGAGGTCAACCGTAAAGTCCTTTAAATTTCGGTTATTTACGCCGATTACTCTTGCCCCTGCGTCTAATGCCGACTTCACTTCTTCCTTTGTATGTGCCTCTACCAAAGCTGAAAGTCCGAGCGAATCACAAATTTCAATCCATTTTCTGATTGTTTCGGTATCGAGCAGTGCACAAATCAAAAGCACCGCAGACGCTCCGATTACTTTAGCCTCATATATCTGATATTCACAAACTGTAAAATCCTTGCGCAAAAGCGGAATTTTTACATTCTGTGATATTTCCTGCAAATATTTATTTTCACCTTTAAACCACTGCGGTTCTGTAAGTACGGATATCGCAGACGCTCCTGCGTTTTCATAATCCTTTGCAATCTGCACATACGGGAAATCCTCTGCAATTATTCCTTTAGACGGAGATGCTTTCTTTACCTCGCAGATATAAGAAATACCGTCCTTTGCAAGCGCCTTTTCAAAAGGAAATTCATCGGTAATGTTCATTGAAAGCGCTTTGCTTTTTATCTCCTCAAGCGGAATTTGTTTTTCAATTTCCGCATATCTTTCTCGGTTTGCCTGTGCTATTGTTTCAAGTATCATAATATCACCGTTATTCATTAGTAGCCTTTACAAACTGCTCAAGTTTTTCATAAGCCTTGCCGCTGTCAATAAGAGTTTCTGCAAGACGGATACCCTCGGCAATATTCTCTGCCTTACCGCCTGCGCAAATACCGAGAGCCGAATTAAGCAATACAATATCTCTCTTTGCTCCCTTTAACTCGCCTTTTAAAATCTGCTTTGTAATCTCCGCATTCTCTTTGCCGTCACCGCCTGCAAGGTCTGCACTGCTGTATGTCGGCATACCGAACTGTTCCGGAGTAATTTCGTATGAGCTGAATTTACCGTTGTTGATTTCACAAACCTTTGTAGGAGCAGTAACGGTTACTTCGTCCATACCGTCTGTACCGTAGAATACATATCCGCGCTTTACGCCAAGGTTTGCAAATACTCTTGCAATCGGTTCAACGAGTGCCTCTGAATACACACCTGTTACCTGCAAGTTTGCAAAAGCAGGATTTGTAAGAGGTCCTAAAACATTAAAAATATTTCTGATTCCTATATCTTTTCTTACAGGGCCGACAAATCGCATTGATGAATGGTAGCTTTGTGCAAACATAAAGCAAATACCTGTATTTTTAAGGATTTCTTCACTTTTTTCCGGACTTATTGTAAGATTAACTCCAAGAGCCTCCAGACAATCTGCCGCACCGCTCTTACTTGACATTGAACGGTTTCCGTGCTTTGCAACAGAAATTCCTGCGGCCGCAACAACAAAAGCCGCTGTTGTAGAAATATTAAAAGTACCTGTTCCGTCGCCGCCTGTGCCTACAATGTCGAGTACATCGGTATCTCTTTTAACATGAAGTGCCTTGTCACGCATTACTGTTGCGCAAGCTGTAATTTCGTCAATGGTTTCACCCTTAATTCTGAGTGCTGTCAAAAATGCCGCTGTCTGTGCTTGAGTGGCTGTACCGCTCATCATTTCGTTCATTACGGCTGTTGCCTCATCATAAGTTAAGTTATTACCGTCTACTACCTTTTTTATTGCTTCCTTAATCATTTCTGTCACCCTTTCTATGTGTTATCCGTAATCATATATTAATAAAATTCTTTATCATTTCCATACCGTGAGAAGTCAGTATCGACTCCGGGTGGAACTGTAATCCGTAAATTTCGTAATCTCTGTGGCGAACTGCCATAACCTCGCCCATATCGTCCTCTGCCGTAACTATAAGCTCATCGGGAACGGTATCCTTTTTTGCAATCAAAGAATGGTATCTCGCACCGTCAACTACCTTTGGCAAATCGGCAAAAATCTTACAACTGTTGTCAAGATTAATATTACTCTTTTTGCCGTGCATAAGTTTTATTGCTCTTGTAATTTCTGCGCCGAATACCTCGCATATTGCCTGATGTCCGAGGCAAATACCGAGTATCGGATACTCGCCTTTAAGCTCTCTTATAACATCTTCACACACGCCTGCGTCCTTTGGATAACCCGGACCCGGAGAAAGAATAATGTGGGTAGGATTAAGTTTTCTGATTTCATCTACCGTTATTTCGTCATTTCTTACTACCTTTATATCGGGATTAATACTTCCGCAATACTGTACAAGATTATAAGTAAAGCTGTCGTAATTATCTATAAATAAAATCATATAGCTTCAACCTCTCCTGCATTTTTAACTGCATTTATTACCGCAAGTGCCTTGTTGTAGGTTTCAAGATACTCCGACTTAGGGTCGCTGTCTGCAACAATTCCCGCACCTGCCTGAACATAAACCTTATTTCCTTTTTTAACTGCCATTCTTATTGCGATACAAGTATCAAGATTTCCGTTAAAATCAACATATCCGAGCGCACCGCCATATACCCCACGGGGTGTTTTTTCAAGTTCGTCTATAATCTGACAAGCTCTGATTTTCGGTGCTCCCGAAAGTGTGCCTGCCGGAAGAAGCGACTCAACCGCATCAAAAGCGTCAAGTCCGTCTTTAAGCTCACCCTCAACCTCACTGCAAATGTGCATTATCTTTGAATATCTTAAAATCTGCTGATATGAAGTAACCTTTACAGAATTGAATTTTGAAATTTTGCCAATATCATTTCTTCCGAGGTCAACAAGCATATTGTGCTCTGCAAGCTCTTTTTCGTCATTAATAAGCTCATCGGCAAGTGCGTCATCTTCCTCTTTTGTAGCGCCTCTCGGTCTTGAACCTGCAATCGGGAATGTATTTAAAACACCGTTCTGCAATTTAACCAAAGTTTCAGGTGATGTACTTATAATCTCATCGCCCTCAATATTCATATATACCATATAAGGCGATGGGTTTGTAATTCTCAATACTCTGTATGCATTTAAAAGCGAACCTTTGTACTCGGTTTCAAATCTGCGGGATACAACACACTGAAAAATATCGCCGTCAAAAATATATTCCTTGGTTTTATTAACCATATCGCAAAATTCTTCTTCTGTGTATGTGCTTGTAAATTCCACATTTTTATCGCTTTCAAGCTTTGCAAGCGGAGCAGGGTCTGTAATTGTATTGATAATTTCGTTTATATCGTTTACAGCCTGCTCATACTGTCTTTCAGGGTCATAGGTTTTCATATTAACTATAACCGTCATTTTCTCCCTGAGATGGTCATAAGCTATTATCTTGTCAAAAAGCATTAAATCAAAATCATTGGTTTCGCTTTCCTGTATTTTCAAAATCGGTTCGCTGACTGCAATCATAGCATATCCGTAATATCCTACAAGTCCTCCTGTAAACGGCGGCAAATCTTCAAAACGAGGATTTTTGTAATTTTTCATATATTTTCGGATTTCTTTGTATGGCTTGGCGGTTTTAATTGTAACCTCACCCTCGCCTGTAATGGTGAGAACTCCGTTTTTGTAGACAAGTCTTGCCTTAGGATTACAGCCGATAAACGAATATCTGCCCCACTTTACACCGCCCTCGATACTTTCAAGAAGAAAGCACTTGTCTGACTTTTGAAGAATTTTTCTTAACAAAGTAATCGGTGTGACAGAATCGGCGTAAACTTCCTTGTATACAGGGATAACATCGTATTCATCCTTAATTGCCATTACCTCATCATAAGACGGTTTAATCATTTTTCTCACCCTTTATATTTTTTATAAACAAAAAGGCCTTTGCCCCAACTAAGGGACAAAGGTCTGAAACGACTTCTGTGGTACCACCCAAATTGACGGAAATTCCGCCCGCTCATACAGCATACTGACATATGCCTCCTGCTGTAACGGTCAGGTTCCGTCGGAAACTACTCGAATACTCTTTCGGTCCGCCCTCACAAGTCCATTCGGAAAAATCTCAACTATCGGCTCGCACCACCCGCCGACTCTCTTAAAGCGCCGATTAATCTTACTACTCTTGCTCAATGGTTTATCTTATAAATTAATACTATTATATAGCGGAATTTTTTAAATGTCAATAGCATTTTAGCACTTTAAAGCGAAAATTCAAAATTATTTTGAATTTTCTGCTGTCTTTAAAATTACAGTTGACTGTGCAGGCATTGTAAGCACACCTTCTTTTATAGCTGTGTGCTGATAAACGGCATTTTCATCTTCTGTCGAAGTAAAAGCACCATCCTTGTCAACAGGTGAGCTTGCAACAAGCTCTGCTCTGATTTCAGGATTAGCTATCATATCATCGGTAATGGTAAGCTCAGCGTTTTCCTCTGCATTCATATTATGAATAATCATCAGCTTTGTTCCGTTATACTCAACATAGTAAGCACAAATTGCAGTATTGTCAAAGGTTTGAAGTCCTGTAATTTTGCCACGAGCAATCTCAGGGTTTTGATTTTTGATTTTTATAATTCTGCTGTAAAAGCTAAGTAAAGAATTGGGGTCAGCCTGCTGTTGCTTAGCGCCGCCGTATTTAGTATCTTTCGCAACATCACCTACACCGTTTACCCAAATATTCGGCAAATTATTGCTGTCAAATATCATCGGTGTACGATAAGCCGAATCGGAAGTTGTATTTGGAGCAGTAATTCCGATTTCCTCGCCGTAATAGATAAATGGATTGCCCGGGAACAACATATACACTGAGGCTGCCATTTTCTGATAACTAAGACCCTTAGGTTCAAGCGAGTTACCGCTTCTCACCATATCGTGATTTGACAGGAACATTGTCGGAATGTAATTCTCGTTATTGTTGTACATCTTATCGTTATAATTCATTACCTTTTTAGCGATAGCCGTACCACGCTGTGCTATGACCTCGGTTGTAAGTGTGCCACTTGACTGTGAGAATTTAAATGCAAACTGACTGTCAATTCCCGACTTAAAGATTTCCTGAATCTTTGAATCATCGTCCCAGTTTTCACCTACTACATAAACATCAGGATTTGTTTCCTTACATTTATCACAGAACCAGTTCAAAAATTCCGTGCCGTCGGTGGATTTATTAGAAAAATATTTTACGGCGTCAAGTCTGAAACCGTCAACACCTCTGTCAAGCCAGAATTTTGTAATTTTTGCAAATTCTTCTCTTGTTTTTTCAGAATTTAAATTCCATTCAGGCATTTCCTCAGTAAAATTAGCCTCACAAGCCATTGCATGTGACAAATAATTTGTCTGTGTATCAGAATCAAAATATGAAGTGGGATGAATTTCAAAATACTGTGCATAACCGTCAAGATTGCCCTCTTCCACCTCTTCGACAGCCTTTAAATAATAAGGATGCTGTGAAGATGCATGATTTAACACAAGGTCAAGTATGATGTTAATACCACGCTTATGACATTCTGAAACAAGTTTGTCAAAAGTTTCAAGTGTGCCGAAATCAGGGTCAATATTGTAATAATCGGTTACATCATATTTATGATATGACGGCGAAGGCATTATAGGTGTTAGCCATATACCGTCAACGCCAAGGTCATTGCCTGTATTTGGATCTCCGTCATTAAGATAATCAAGATTATCAATAATACCTTGCAAATCACCGACTTGATCACCGTTTGAATCTGCAAATGAATTAACAAAAATCTGATAATAGTTACGGTATTTATCGGTTGATGCTGTGGCTGTAAGAGTATTTACCGGATCATCATATTCTTTAGTACCGCAGCCTGCAAGAATTGCACTTGTAGAAATTGAAGCAATAAGTAAAAGTGTAAAAATTTTTTTCATAAATCCTCCTTATAAAATCAATAAAGTTAAGTAAGAATTGAAATGTATTCTTTATAGGCTATAAAGATTATGGTTTGCAAAATATTTCATCAATCATAAAAGTTCGGTCAAACTTTGCAAAGATTATAGGTATGTGTAAAACACACACAAGCCTAAAAAGGCTTGACCTATATTTTAATTTTTTTAATCTTAACTATGCTGCAAGCCATAATTTAAAACTTAACTAAAAAGGATGGCAGCCAAAGACTGCCACCCAAAAATGTGCAAATAAAGATTAACCCTTTACGCCGCCGGCTGTTACACCTTCGACATAATACTTCTGCATCTTAAGGAAGAGGAGGGTAATCGGAACAGCAACTACTACTGAACCTGCAAGGAACTGCTTGTAGTACTGTGTCTTAAAGTCAAGGTCAACCATAAGCTGCAAACCGATTGCAACAGTGTAGTAATCACGCTTATCACCCATGATGATCTTAGCAAGAATAAAGTCTGTCCAAGGTCCAATGAATGATGTAAGAACTGTATAAACTACGATTGGTTTTGACATAGGAAGAATAATCTTCCAGAAAATCTGGTTCTTAGTTGCACCGTCAATAGTTGCCGCCTCGTCAAGAGCTCTTGGAATTGTATCAAAGAAGCCCTTTGAAATCTGATAACCAAGACCTGCACCGGCACTGTAACAAATTACAAGTGCTACGAGTGTCTGTGTAAGACCCATAGCCTTTAAGAGGTAGTAAATAGCAATCATTGTCATAAAGCCCGGGAACATACCGAGAATCATACCAACATTGATAAACTTTTTACGGGATTTAAATCTTAAGCGGCTGAATGCGTAACTTACCATAAGTACAGAAATTGTAGAAATTACGCAGCTAAAGCATGCAACAACAAATGTGTTTATAAACCATTTTGTAAAGTTAAGTGTACCGTGGTTTGTAAAAAGGTCAATGTAGTTCTGGAAAGTCCATTCACGAGGAATGAGATAGTTTACTACAGTAACACCTTCTGCACGGAACGAGTGCATTAAAAGATAGATGAATGGGCAAATCCAAATAAATCCGAGAATAGCGAGGATTATGTAGATAAAAGTATTTGCCAAACCTCTTCTGAGTTTGTAGCTTTTTATCATGAGAACGCCTCCTCGTCTTTTGCAGATTTAGATGAGTTAAATACAATAAGTGAAAGCACAGCGCAGATAATAAATACAATGATACCGATCGCCGCAGCAAGGTTGTAGTCAGAAGAGTTCATAGTAAGTTTGAACAACCATGTTACGAGGATATCTGTATAACCTGCCTGATAGAATTTCTCCGTTGTTGGACCACCGCCTGTGAGGAGGTAGATAACGTTAAAGTTATTGATGTTACCAACGAACTGAGTAATAAGCTGTGGTGTTGTTACGAAGAGCATGTAAGGAAGTGTAATGCTTGTAAATGTTTTTACAGGGCCTGCACCGTCAATACGGGCTGATTCGTAGAGGTCTTCAGGAATATTCATAAGAATACCTGACATTGAAAGAATTGTGTAAGGAATACCTACCCAAAGGTTTACAATGATAACTACTATCTTAGCGATGTTAGGGTCAGTGTTAAGCCACTGAATTTCCACCACCGCGGCATCAGGATTGAACCATCTGCTAATATCTGTAAGTAACACATTAAATGCACCGTCAGTCTGGAGCATCTGATTCATAAGAAGAAGTGATACAAACTGTGGTACAGCGATTGCAATAACAAAGAGAGTTCTCCACAAAGCCTTGAACTTAATACCCTTTTTGTTGATCATAAGAGCAATAATCATACCAAGGATGTAGTTTGTGAAAGTAGCGCAAACAGCCCAAACAAGTGTCCACTTAGCAAGTTCTACGAATGTTGTAGCTCTTGTTGCAGAGTTAGCTACATCAAATACAGATGCAAAGTTTTGGAAACCAACCCAGTGGAACAATGTTCCCGGAGGCATATGCTGAAGGTCATAGTTTGTGAATGCTATAAGTATCATAAAGATGAGTGGAAGAATCTGGAAAATACCAATCATCAGTACAGGGAAAGACAAAAGTGTAATGTGATACTTACCGTCAAGAAATTCCTTGATATCAGTTCTTAATGAAGTTGGCTTTTTGCCTGCTGCAACAAGAAGCTGATGCTTGTAAGCATCTTTTATATTTGCTATGTAAATGGCAAATACAACTACTGTAATTACAATGGTAAGTACAGAATAAAGGAGGATAAGCATTGAGTTATCACCGTAAACAGTTACAGGGAAAATGCCGTCCATCTCTGTGTGAGTCTCAACAGTACCAAGCGAACCAAACTTGGAAATGTAACCCCAACCAAAGAATACCATATAGAGAATGTACAAAACTTCTGAAAGGAAGAATAAAATACCCTTATAGTACTTACCTTTTGAAATGTCACCAAGGCCGAAAATAAGGTAAGAAAGCTTTGTCATAATATCTCCGTTTACAAAGGTTTTGCCGTAATTAGCAAATCCCTTGCCAATGCCAAGAAAAAACTTCACAATAGCATTTCCTATTGCTTTAAAAAAGCCTGCCACTTTACCGGGCAAAGCTTTGAAAAAGTTTTTAGCATTATAGGCAAACTTCTGGAAAGGATTAAGCTGTACATAATCAATATATTTCATTAATAAGCTCTCCTTAAAATAGTTTGCAAAACCTACACCAAACTAATAATATATTCTGCGTTATCAATTAGCATCATAAATACATTAGTAGTTTGGTGTAAATTAATTACAATGTCTGCGACATTGATAACGAGTTTTCACTCAATGGGGCTCTCAGCTACTTGAGAGCCCCACGAGTATGAGAAGATTTATTTTGAAAACTAAAATTATTCGTCTCTTACGTTTGCGATTGTGTCTGTGAGTAACTGCTTGAAGAAGTCAGCGTTTGAAGGATCTGTTTCGTCAGCAATGAGCTTGTTACCGAGGTTTGCATTTGGATCCCAGAATGTTGAAGCTATACTTACCTGTGGTACAGCGAACTTACCCTGCTCAGCAATAGCTGTAAGTACTGCACTGCCTGTAACAACTTCTTCACCGTTTACAGTCTGGTTTGAAGGACCCCAACCGAGCTCTGTAGCTCTTTCTCTCTGGCACTCTTCGCCTGTGAGATAGTTAGCAAGGATCTGAGCTGAACGCGGGAACTTAGAAGATGCGTTTACACCGATGAGCTTGTAACCGAGCATTGAAATTATCTGCTTAGCTTCGCCGTTTACATCGATTGTTGGGAGCTTAGCTGCACCGAAGTTGTCGCCAAGAGCTTTCTTGTCAGGAACTGTGTTCCAAGAACCGTCGATACCGGCACCGCAAGACTTCTGTGAGAAACCGGAAGAAATAGCGTCTAGTGAAAGTGACTGGAATGTACCCTTATAGTCGTGTATAAGCTTTGAGAAAGCCTGGAGTGTTGCAACTACCTCGGCCTCATCATAATCTGTGTACTTCTGAGTAATGCCGTCATCCTCAAGACCATCGGTCTTAAGACCGCCTGTGAATGTGAACATACATGCGTAGAAGCCGTCACCTGCGTTCATGATGAACTTCTTACCTCCGGCCTTACAAGCTTCGAGGACATCCTCAAATCTGCCTGCCTGCTCGTCAGAAACTACTGACTTATCATATACGAGGTAGTAACCGTTATCACCTGTTTCCGGATAAGCGTAAATCTTACCGTCGAGTGTTGCAGCTGAAACTGACTCTGCTGTATCTCTCTTAGAAATATCTTCAGCATAAGCAGCCTGTGCAATAACGCCTGCTGTCTGAAGCTTGTTGAGCTGGTCACTTGCGAAACCGAATACATCGGCAGCAGCTGAGGCATCATTAAGAAGGTTTGTAGCAGCATCTTTCTCAGTCTGAGCAACTACTGTAATATCAATCTTCTTGTCCGGATAAAGAGCCTTGAATGCCTCGCACTCTTTTTCAAAAGTAGAAACTGCATTATCAGGAGCCCATACTTTAAGTGTAATGTTGTCTTCGTCACCAAAGTCGTTGCTTGTTGCAGAAGCACTGTCACCCTTTGATTCTGTTTTTGAAGCTGTACTGCTGTCACCTGAACCGCCGCAGCCAACAAGTGCTGTAGCAGCCATCATACTTGCCAAAAGAACGGCAAAAATCTTTTTCATCGGATATTTCCTTCTTTCATAAAATATAAACTTTCATTCCATTTGAATGATGTGAGGACAGTCCCTCTGTCCTTTCACTACATTTATGATACCAAAAAATCATACAAATTGCAACTACCTTTGTACTTTTTATACAGAGTGTTAAAACTTTAAATTATTTTTGTGCATTTTGCAAGTTAAATTTTGAAATTTTGATTTTATTTACAAAATTATCTCTGGCTTTTTGTTAATAATAACAATATTTTCTTTGTGCAACTTGTTCATTTGGAGATTATCGTTTTATTTTCGTAAATTACTTAAATTCGTTTCTTATCAGCTAAATGCACATATTTTCGTTTACATAGGTGCTTTTTAGGTAATTTTCACCAACAGATAAAATAAGCCTTTTCGCACAATAAACACACTCCAAAAAAATTCATTATTATTGTTGTATTATTTTCCCTGAATTGTTATAATGTAATAGTAATCACAACTAAAAACGGAGTGAATTTATTATGAAACTAAGCAATTTACTTGCAAACATTGAATATACCGTAATAAATGACGGCAATCCCGAAATAACCGATATTATATATGATTCCCGAAAAGTTACCGACGGTACAGCTTTCGTATGTCTTAAGGGATACACATCCGACGGTCACAAGTATGCGCAATCCGCTGTTGAAAAAGGCGCCGCTGCCCTTATAATAAGTGATGACCTTTCATTCGATGTACCGAAGAATGTTGCGGTTATTAAAGTGGAAAACACACGAAAAGCACTTGCGTATATCAGCGCCGAGTTTTTTGGCAGACCCGCCGAAAAACTAAAGACCATTGCAATTACAGGTACAAAAGGCAAAACAACCACAACCGCTATGATTGCATCTATTCTTGAATGTGCAGGAATCAAAACAGGCACAATCGGCACTCTCGGTATTTTATATGACGGAAAAGTTGTAAAAACAGACAACACAACTCCGGAATCATACGAAATTCAAAAAGCTATGCACGATATGCTTGAGTGCGGCTGTAAAGCTATGGTTATTGAGGCAAGCTCAATCGGCTTAAAGCATTACAGACTTGCTGATATTACATTTGATGTAGGCATATTTACAAACTTTTCACACGACCATATCGGCGGTGTTGAACATAAGGATATGGCTGAATATCTTTACTGTAAAAGTCTGCTTTTCGGACAGTGCAGACACTCTGCCGGAAATATTGACGATGAAAAATTTACCGAAATCACAAAACTTGCAGTTGAAAAACCTGTAACATTCGGTTTCTCAAATAAAGCCGACTTTGTTGCGTCCGATGAACATTTATTATTTGAAAACGGATTTATCGGCGTTCACTTTGAATTAAGCGGAAAAAAGAAACTTTCGCTTGATGTAAATATCCCCGGTAAATTTAATGTTTATAATGCGCTTGCCGCAATCAGTGCCGTATCTTTCTTCGATATTCCCGACAAAGCTATTGTCGAGGGTCTTCACAAAGCAAAGGTTAAAGGCAGAGTTGAACCTGTACCCGTACCGGGCAACTATTCGCTTATAATAGATTACGCTCATAACGCACTTTCTATGGAAAATGTGCTTTCAACACTCCGACTTTATAAACCTAACCGCCTTATTACAATGTTTGGTGCAGGCGGCAACCGTCCAAAGGTGAGGAGATACGAAATGGGCGAAACTTCGGGCAGACTTTCCGACCTCTCCGTAATCACAGAGGATAACTCCCGTTTTGAAGATGTTATGGATATTATCGAGGACATCAAGACAGGTCTTGCAAAGACAGACGGTAAATATGTAGTTGTTCCTAATCGTAAGGACGCAATAAGATATTGTATGGAAAACGCACAGGACGGCGATATTATCGTTCTTGCGGGCAAAGGTCATGAGGACTATCAGGAAATTAAAGGCATAAAATACCATATGGATGAAAGAGAGCTTGTAGCTGATATAATTAAAGAAATGAGCGAAAAAAGCAAGTAAAATCTCTATACTATTATTATAGGTAATGGTTTAACGGATTATCAATCGGGCAACAAAGTAAAGCAAAAGCTAAACTTTCCGTCCCGAAGTTAAAAGTTTGGTCATCCTTTTCAAAGGTTGTAGGTGCGGGCAACGCCCACAAACTTTATGCTATTGCAAATTTTTGATAGCCAAACAGCTTGCCGTTTGGCGACTTAAACATAACGAAGAACTTTTAATTGCGGTAGCAACAAAAAAATATTCTTATAATTTGTGCCGTCTTTGCTACGCAATGACGGCACATTATTTTAATTATTCTTTTTTAAAGGCTGTCGCCTGTTTTTTCAAACATAGTCTTAGCACGCAAACAGCCAAGCTGTTTGCGCCTGCAAATTTGTCCTAAATAAAACTTTTTATGGGCTCTGCCCAAACCCGCAACCCTTTAAAAAGGGTTGACCTAAATTTTGAATTTATTACACTAAACTTTGTGTGCTAAACCATTATTTACCCCAACTCATTATAAAGACCCTAATTAAAAGGGACAGCCGTAAAAAGCTGTCCTTTTTTATATTGTATTCGATTTATCTTAACTCAGGAACTACTGCAAAAAACACAAGATCCTCTTCACCGTCATTAATCAAACTGTGGCTGTGTCCCTTTGGGCAATAATGGCAAGAGCCTGCGGAAAGTTTTTCTTCCGTATCATCATACTTTACCTTGCCGTTGCCGCTAAGAATATAAATAATCTCGCAGTTACCCTCATGAGTATGAAGTCCGATTGACGCACCGCTTTCAAGTCTGCCACGCATAATTTTGGTATCGCCGTCATCAAACATATCGGCTCTGAAAGTTTTTTCCCCTCCCTTAAAATTAGGAAGTTCCTTTGTTTGCATACCATCAAAATCTATATACATTACATATCACCTTTCTTTATTATTATACGAAACAATCACAAATATGGTTTCGCCTTGATTCAGCCCGAGAATTTTTCTCTCAATTTTCGGATTTTTATATCTGCGCACCATATCTCGCAGTGCAGTTCCGCCGTGAAATCCGTGCAAAACGGTAACTTCACGCACATCATTCGGCAATTGCTTTAATCTTTGCGTTAAAACTTTTCCCGCACTTTCCACGGTGTGACCGTGCAAATCTATCTCTACAGAATACGGCATCACTACACCCCTTTTCTAAAATTTTACCTCCGCACAAATGTACGGAGGATTTTTTATAAATTATTCGGTAACTTCCGGTTCTGTCGGAGTAGGTTCCGGATCGGGTTCCGGTTCTGTCGGAGCAGGAGTCGGTTCCGGATCGGGTTCGGGAGTTACAGTAGGTTCCGGATCAGGCTGCGGAGCAGGCTCCGGAGCCGGGGTAGGTACATCAGGTGTAACCTGTGATGACGAGTTATTGTTTGAAGATGAGTTATTGTCAGAAGAGTTCGAGTTATTATTGCTCGGTCTTGAAACTACACCGTCGTCGCCGTCGGCAGAGCCGCCGCCAATACCGCCGCTGCTCTCATAAGTGGATGACGGGAGTTCCTCACGGTCAACTTCTTTGCCGTCCTTATAATATACTCTCCACGCTCTTGCAGAAAATTCTTTTCCGCTTGTAGAGCCGATTTCATTTTCTGTTCTTATTTCATCATAATCAGGGCTTTGCCATCCCCAAAATGTAGCAGAAAGCGTTGTACCGTCCATTTTACATTCGATAAACATCTGGTAATCTGTCTGATTAGAGAACTTAAGGTCAAGGTTAGGATAATCAATTGTTGCGTCAAGACCTGTAGGAACATAATCGGATGCCCAAAGGTGGCAGTATCTTTCCTCAATCTCAACATTTGCTCTTATTGCGGCATTATAAATAGTTGAACTTGCCTGACAAATTCCGCCGCCGTTGCCCTGCACAAGTTTACCGTCTGCAATCACACCTGCAGGCTTGTAACCGTTTTCAGAAAGGTTTGAATCGCCTGTGCATTCGTTAAACGACCATACTTCCCCCGGTTCAAGTACAGAACCGTTGCAAGCCTCAAGCGCAGTTTTCATATTTGAATTACCGTTTGCGCTGTTGTAAGAAACGGTTTCGTATGTAGAAAGCTTCACAATATTTTTCTTAACCATATCAAGAGAAATATCTGCGTCAACATCTTTAACTACAGCATTGAGTGCCATTGTGCCAGTACCGCTTTTTATAGCTGACGAAAGCTGTGTAACAAGGTCTTTTTCGTCAAGCTCCGCACCTTTTTCGGCATCGGCATATTTAAATCTGTTGTCACCGTCATACGGATTAAATTCAGAAACACGGGCATTTGTCGCCTTTACATCAACTTCTTTTTTAATCTTTTCGGCATTGCTCTTGATAGAATCATCTGTGCAAGTGGCAACGACAGTATATGTCTTTGCGGTTTTGCCCGAACTTTCTTTGTTAAGTTCATCATTCTTAAGCTGTGTAAGAACACTCTCTGTATTGTATGTATATTTTAAGTCTTTCTGTGTAATTGTGTATGTCTTTTCTTTCGCCTTTACAGAAATTGAAACAGGAGTTATAAACGACTCCTGCTTTGAAGTCAAAAGCTTGAGCGCCTCATCATAAGTTTTGCCTGCAAGTGAAATTCCCGACACCTGTGCATCATCGGAAAAATGGAATCCCAAGCCAAGATTATCGACAGTAGTCTGTCCGTTTTTGCTTGGCATAAGCATAACCACACCCGCAACGGCAATACCGATAACTACCGCACCGGCTGCGCAGCTTGCAATAATAATTTTTTTCTTATTACTTTTTTTGCCGTCTTTTTTATTGTCTTTATTATCGCTTTTTTCCTTTGGTTCAGACTTTTTATTTTCTTTTTTCTTTTTGCGTTTGTTTTCGTCTTCGTAAGAAAACACACCTGCATAATGGTGAGCGCCCGAAGGTGAATGTTTTGCGCCTTTTTTAGAATTTGCAGATTCTTCGGCAGTCTTAATACCATTTGAAACATCTACAAGTTCATCGTCCGAATCATTGTAAAAAATAAAATCCTTGTCATAATCGGCCATTAAAAAATTCCTCCGTTTGGGAAATGAACATTTACAATTTCTTTATTATGTATGTTACCAATATAATTTTACTACACTTTTTGGTAAAAATAAAGACATAAATTCAAAAATTATTCTAAAATAATTCCCAAATTTTAATTATACTTTCAGCCTTAATTTTTATGCAATGCTACATTTTTGTGACAAATATTTATTGCAAAAAATTATTTATTAATCTTTTTTTACTTTTCGGTTGAAAATTGTTTATATTAACGATATAATATAGTTTACAGACATTAATATTTAATGGAGCTTTTTATTATGAAAATATTGATTTTTACCGCCTCAACCGGCGGCGGGCACAAAAGAGCCGCTGCCGCACTTGACGCCAAAATAAAAGCGCTTGATGCAAACAATGAGGTAAAGGTCGTTGACGCATTAAAAGCAATCGGCAAAGTTTATGACAAAACAGTCTGCGGCGGTTATCACTTTATGGCTACAAAAATTCCGAAGGTTTACGGTGTGTGCTACAAAGTAACAGACCGTAAAACCATCGTCTATGACGCAGTTATGAAATCAAATACCGCAATGTCAAACAAGCTTTTGAGCATTATAGATGAGTTTAATCCCGATGTTATCATTATGTGCCACCCGTTTATTACAACGATGGTATCAAGATTGAGAAGAAAGGGCAAAATCAGTGCAAAAGCAATCAGCCTTATAACAGACTATGACGCACACCGCACATATTTTGTACCGAACATTGACGCTTATGTACTTGCCGAACCTCAAATGGCGGAAAAATTAGTCAACGAATATGATGTAGATAAAAATATAATTTATCCGCTCGGCATCCCGATTTTTGACAGATTTTCCGAGCCGTTTGATAAAGCTGAAATCTGTAAAAGAGAGGGACTTGACCCCAACATTCCGACTGTTTTGCTTATGGCAGGCTCTTTCGGCGTTACAAGCGTATTAAAATTTTATAAAAGCCTTGTTTTGCAGAAAAAGCAAATTCAATTTATCGTAATTACAGGAAGAAACAAGCACCTTTATACACATCTTAAAGAAGTAATGGAAGAACTTAATGCCCAGGACTGCACAAAACTTCTGTACTTTGTTGACAATGTTGAGGATTATATGCATATATCCGACCTCATTGTAACAAAACCCGGCGGACTTACAGTTACCGAAAGTCTTGCCTGCCGACTTCCGCTTGCAATTTACAATGCTTTTCCCGGACAAGAGCGTGATAATGCAGAATTTCTTGTAAAAACGGGTGCCGCAATTATGCTTGATAAATTAAATGGTGCCGAACAGGTTTGCAGACTTCTCGGCAATCCGGACAAACTTGCCGAAATGAAAAGGTTTTGCGGCAATCTTGCACAAGAAAATTCGGCAGAAAAAATTTATGACCTCGCTAAAAAGCTCGTCAATGAAGATTAACGAAAGGACCGTTCAAATAAATGAAAAGAACTATATCAGCCCTGCTTTGCGCAGGCTTAATCGCAGCAACATTTACAGCCTGCTCAAGTGCAGACAGTTTTTCAGACAAGGAAAATCTTTCAAAAAATGTTGAAAGAAACAGCGATACTGAAACCACATTTAATTATTCCGACGGAGCAGTTAGCGCTCCTACGGAATATAATTCTTACTCAAGCGAAGTAAGTGATTTTGAATTAAAACTTTTCCGTAACTATTACAAAAACAATTCCGATAAAAAGAGTTTTGTGTTTGCGCCTGCAAATACTGCTCTCACACTCGGATTACTTGCAAACGGTGCCGCAAAACAAAGCCAGACAAATATTGTCAATGCGCTGAGTGATGAGCTTGTACTTGATTCCGAAAATCAATGTTCGTCATATTTTCAGAGCAGACTTAAAGCCTTTTCTTCTGACGGCACAAATACAGATGAAAACGATAAAAATTCAGAAAAAGCTTATGTAAAACTTAATCAATCAATGTTTTTTAACGACACGGTTGATATAAGAAAGAATTTTCTGAAGGCAAACGCTGACTTTTACGGAGCAAATATTTTCAGATTTGTATTTTCAGATGAAAACGCAGTTAAAAAGGTTAATTCCGTACTCGGCGAAAATGCCGTGACTTCTCTTGACAACTCAAATAACCTTTTCTGTACAAGCACATCGGATATATATGACGAATGGCTTAACGCTTACGAAAAAGACGCTGTTGCGGACGGTACTTTTTACTCCGAAAGCGGCGAAAAAACAGTAAAATATATGACCTCTGCAGAAAATTATATTCATACAGACAAAGCGCAGGGCATTATAAAATATATGCGCAACACACCTGTAAAATTTGTTGCAATTATGCCAAATGAGGATACTTCGCTTGAAAGCTACATATCCTCAATGACATATCTTGAGTATTCCGATATGCTCGACAGCTTTAAAATAACATCTCTTACAAATGCCTCTGTTCCCGAATTCAGTATAAAGTCAGACGGCAAACCTACAAGCCTTAAATCCGAACTTGAGAATTGCGGCCTTGCGGATATATTTACCGACAGCATTAACCTTTCAAATATCACTCTTTCAGATGACCTTTTCGTAAATGATATTTCCGAAATTCAGCCGTCTGTTACCGTAAATTCAGCAGGTATCGGCGGCAGTGAAAGCGTTAAAGCAACAGTTACCGCAAACACACTTAAATCCGACTCCAAAACAGCTGACAGCACTCTAAAGTTTGACCGTCCGTTCATATTTATGCTTATAGATAACGAAAGCAACATTCCGCTTTACATCGGAACAGTTGATTTCTGATTATTCGTTATCAGTCAATTTTACAGCAAGCACCGTAATGTCGTCATCGTGACCGTCATTGCGGTGCTTTATTGCTTCCGCAACAACCGCCTGCGCAAGTTCCTGTGTGCTGCCCTTGTTCCATGTTCTTATAAGATTTTCAAGCCATTTTTCGTTACCTGATAATACACCGTCAGACACCATAACCACCATATCTCCTGTTGTCAAGTTGACCGTATCGGTCGAAAATTTAATATTGTTAAGTATTCCGGCAGGAAGTGACGGCATTTCTTTTGCAATCACTCTGCCGTTTTTCTTTATATAGGTAAGCGGTGCACCTGCTTTGTTAAGAGTTACTCTTCCGCTGTACAAATCTATTTTTGCCACATCAACTGTTGAAAGCGATTCGTCCTCACTCTTTACCATAAGTGCAGAATTTACAATCTGCAGTGAGCTTTCCGGAGTAAGTCCGGACTTGAGAAGTCTTGTCATAATAGAAGTTGCCATATTGCCGTCAACCGCCGCTCTGCCGCCTGTGCCCATACCGTCACACACAATGGCATAAGTATTGCCTGTGCCGTCGTTAAAATAATTAAGGCAGTCGCCGCAAAGTTTGCCACGATTTGCAATATGCTGTTCCGTACCTATTTCCACATCGTAAACAGGCATTTCGCAGAATTTTGCCATTATACTGCCGCCCTCTTTGGTAATAAGAGGCAAATCAAATCTTCTGCCGCAGCATTTTGAAATTTCACGCATTAACTGTCCTTTTGAAAAGCGCTTTGATTTGGGAGAAATTGAAAGTTCAACATTCATTCTTCCGCCCGAAGTTATAAGGCAAATACATTCCATGGGAATAATTCCGACAGCCGACAAAGCGGAAATTACCCTTTCTGCCGCCTCGGTGTCACATTTCATTGCGCTTTTAAATTCATCAGATAAATCGGATAAAATATCCCCGATTCCCGAGAATTGTCCCGCAACGACACTGCGTACATCATCTACCCTGCGTTGAGCCTCCAGACAAGAAATATATTCCCTGTAATTGCTGTTCATACTGTCGGCTATCTCACGCTTTTTGCAGCACTTTTTGACAAAGACCTCCTCAATATCGTTTTCACTCACTCTTCCCTGTTGTTCAAGCCTTTCCTCAAGGCGACGAAAATCATCATAGGTCACTCCCTCCTGTTTATCGTGACAGTAAACTTTTAATCCACAGCCTGAACAGACATTTTTCCTGACATTGTCGCATACCATATCAAGTGTGGGCGAATACAGCCTTTTAAGTCTGTCGGATACTCCGTTGACATCGTTTTTAACATTATTAATGGCTTTTGAGGCAAAATCAAGCCTCATAACCACATTTTTCCTCAAAGTTTCACCGAGAGAAGCATTTTTTTCATGAGAAAAAACAGGGGCAATAAAATTACCTACTTCTTTGGGCAGAATCATAAAAATGACAGACGCCGTAAAACTTTCTATAAGTACCTCGGCAAGAGCCACCCTGTCGCTGAAAGCAAGGCACATAACCGCATCGGAAATCATAAACGCTATTACGCAGGCAAATTTGCCGACAGTCGAAAACAATCCTGCCATAAGTCCGCCAAATGCGTATCCGCCGCAGATAAAGCCTTGATTTCTGCTTGCAATACTGAATATTGCTCCCGTTGCAATTCCGCAGACAGAACCGCCTGCAACACCCCCGTATCTTGCACAAAGCAAGGTAACAAGAACGGCAAGTATTCTGCCGACAGAAATGCCCTCAATGGCAACACTGCCGAACGATAGCATTAAAACACAGCCTGTAAGCACAAGACTTGCGGTTTCCTGTTGGGAAAATGCGGCAATACTGCGTCTTTCGGTTGAAAGCCTTACCGTACTGCTGAAAAAATAAGCCGCCGTACCTGCAAGCACCGCCTCGATAATGCAGTCGGTAAGCGAGGAAAGCGTGCTTGTGCTGACAAATGTGAGTACAACACCCGTTGCAAGAATAGGCAAAAACGCAACAAGCGGAGCAAAAAGTGCGCTGTTCTTCACCCTTTTTATATCGCTTGTAAGCCACCTTATACCTCCTATCGCAACCACAACAGCTATATACCTGAAGCTGTCCGAGGGCGTAAGCAAAATATAGCCAAGCCCTGTGCCTGCAAGTGCCGACAGCAAATATTTTTTTGGTACAGCCGCCGCAAAAGACGCTCCGAAAGGAGATAGATTTCCAAGCATTGCCCCCTTTGACACAAGAACACCGCTGACAAAATATACTATGTTTGTAATCACCGTTCTTGCAAATTCAGCCGAGCCATCAAAATTTTTGCGAACCAGAGCTTTTTTTGCCTCCATTTTTAACATCCTTTTCTTTTTTATATTATAATAGATAGCATTGTCTGCAACCTTTACCTATATTATAAAATTTTGCACTCAATCGTTTTGTCAGTATGTGGAAGGCAGTTTATATATTCTTTTGTAGAAATAATATTGCTTGCTAAATTAATTAATTTATATTCGGTAAATATAACTCTTATGCTTATTTTTATCAGTATTTAAGCCGTTATTAAGTAATTTTTAAACATTAACGCAATCAAAGAGTTAAATAATTTTATCTTACTGCATTATGTCGCAATAAATACAGAAAGCGCAAAAAAGCACAACTGTCATAATGACAGCCGTGCTTTTTGATATTATATGTTAAATTTTTTGTAAAAAATCAGAATAAAAATTTTAAAATCTGACACCAAGCCGACAATTTGCCAAATAATTTATATTCCCTTAACATATTGTCTTAGTGTCGGTAAAAAGCCGATTTTATCGGGTGCTTGCAACGGCATTTGCGGTAAAGCGTCGTGTCCGGGCATATTATTCGCCTCAATAAACAACGGTCCGTTCTCTGTAATTGCAACATCCCAACCGATATATCCGAGTTGCGGGAGTTTTTCCGCCGCCTCACAACACATAGCTATTGATTCCTCCCAGAACGGAATTTGATAACCTTTAAGTTCACATCCCGAGCGTGGGTGTTTTTCGTAAACTTTTCTCTGTTTATCACAAGCAGGAAATGCAATTTTGCCCGTTTTCATATCAATAGGCGAATACATACCGCCTGCGTTAATATTATCTACAGGGCGATCACTGTTGCCCATACGGATACACGCATATATAGCATTAGCCTTGCCATCTGTCAAAACAGTATAAACACGGATTGTGTTTACGGAATCGGGGTTGATTCTGCTCATATCGTGATGCTGTTTTACCACTTCTTCAACAATACTGATATGCCGTCTTTTCAGTTCGTCATACATATCGTCAAGACTGCCAAAATCCGCTTTTTTCAGCTTGTCTACACCTTTGCCGCAGCACAAATCATCAGGCTTACATATAATTTCGTCAAATTCCTGCATAAAATCAACAAATTCACTTTTACTGCATTTTGCAAAATTAAGCCACTTGCGGTGAAGATAATCGTTAAACATAGTGTAAAATTCAGTTTTATTATCAAGAATATGATAGTAATCAGGGTCATTCAAGAGCTTTACAACGGTATTGTTTATACCTCTTGTCACAAATGTTGCCCTCTGTTCGCTGTTGAGATTATAAAATTCACAAAGCAAATAATCCTTATATCCTGCACCGTACTTAAATCCGCAGGAAACTATATCGGCGAGTATAACCGCTCTCGGTTTGCCTGAAAGTTTATGCACCTGCTTTACAGTATCAAAAAGAGCGCTGTAATCCATATGTGCAATACATCTTACAATATAGCCAAGCTTTCCCATTAAGAAAACTCCTTTATCACTTCAAAAATGTTAAAAAATTGTATCTAAATTATTACCGATTAGTAACTATTTTAAAGCCTGTATTACAAAATGTCAATAGAGATTTTGTGTTTTATATATGAAAGTTTTGAAAAGGAAAACTCACAAAAACATCATTAAAAAGAGAAAAACGGCGGATTCACAATGAAATCCGCCGTTCGTTACAGCTTAAAAAAATATACAAACTATATTGGTTTTAAAACAATGTCTTTTAAAATCGCTATAATAAATATAAGTCTGTCTGTTGTTACTTTCTCTTTGCAAAGCAATCGCTGCAGTAGTAAGACTTGCCTTCCATTGGCTTGAAAGGAATCTTTGCAACACCGCCGCACTCTGCGCAGGTTGTTTCAAAAAGTTCACGAGCCGGTTTAGCAGCATTCTTACGAGCCTGTCTGCAAGCTTTGCAACGCTGTGGCTCGTTTACGAAACCTTTTTCAGCATAAAATTCCTGCTCGCCTGCTGTGAAAACAAATTCATTTCCACATTCTTTACATACTAATGTCTTATCTTCGTACATTGTTTTTTACCTCACTTTTGTACTGTATAATTGTTTTGCCCTTTTGCGGAATTGCACCGCTTAATCTTTTAAGGACATATAATGTAAGGAAATTTTCTTTTTGGCTCTCTGCAACGCATTGTCGGCTGACTTTGCGGATATGCCAAGTTTTTTTGCAGCCTCAACATAACTCATTCCGCCGCAGTACAGCATCAGTACCGTATACTCTCTTTCCGAAAGCAAGGTTTTAAGTTCGTCTAAAAGCAAAGAATAATGTTCTTTTGCAAGCATCAGCTGCTCCGGGTCTGTACTTTCGCCCTCAAGCTCGTCGTTGTCTGCATCAAGCGACACAAGGCTTGAACTCGGCACGGCTTTTTGCCTTTGAGCTTTACGCACAATAGAAATAAATCTGCGTTCCGCAACAATATCAACATAACTTTTAAAAGAGGCTTTGTTGTTGCTGTCAAATGTTCGACAAGCGTACAAAAGTCCCAAAAGTCCTTCCTGAACAAAGTCGTTGCGCTCGTAACCGTCCGCAGAATATTTTTTTGCCAAAAAGCCAATATTTCGCAAGTATCTTAGCGTAAGCACATCAAAAGCACTGTCATTTCCGCTTTTTACAAGCTCTGCAAGCTTTGCATCCGAAAGCTCTGAAAGATTTTTTAACGATTCAGACACAAGCTCACCTCAAAAGACTTTTCCTTACTGTAAATAATAACCTATTTCCTTTTATTTGTCAATAAGAAAGTAAATATTATTTGTAAATTTTTTTAATCCGTTCGTCAATAATTGTGCAGAATTTACATATTTATATATTTTTTGACTTGTAAGCAAAAAGATAAAATGGTATAATATTATGTAGTTTTTAATAAGAGGTGCTTAAAATGGTTGTGAAAATTAACAGTTTCGGTCTTATGGGAATGGACAGCTATCCCGTAGAGGTTGAGGGCGCAATTAACAAAGGATTTCCCGCATTTGATATGGTAGGACTGCCGGACGCCGCCGTAAAGGAAAGTCGTGACCGTGTTAAAAGTGCAATGAAAAATTGCGGATTTAATTTTCCGACCGCACATATCACAATTAACCTCGCCCCTGCCGATATAAAAAAGGAAGGTCCTATATACGATTTGCCAATTCTTATTGCAGTGCTTAAGATGACAGGCGCTGTAGTTGCGGAAATTTCCGACTCGGCATTTTTGGGAGAACTGTCACTCGGCGGAGATGTACGACCCATAAACGGCGTACTCCCTATGGTAATAAAAGCCCGTGAACTCGGTTATCAAAAGATATATGTACCTTTTGCAAACGGCGCAGAGGGCGCAGTGGTTGACGGCATTGAAGTTTATCCCGTTAAAAATATTTTACAACTGATTGCACACTTGAGCGGCGATAAACCTATTGAACCTGCCGTTGCGAAAATTGATGAAGATAATACAGACAAACAGTTTGTGCCCGATTTTTCACAGGTTAAGGGGCAGGCAGAAGTAAAAAGAGCGCTGGAAATTGCGGCTGCAGGAGGTCACAACATACTGTTAATCGGTCCTCCCGGATCGGGTAAAAGTATGCTTGCAAAGCGTATTCCGTCAATTCTGCCCGATATGACATTTGAAGAAATGATTGAAACCACAAAAATTCATTCAATAGCAGGTTTGCTCGACAAAAACGGACTTGTACGCACACGACCGTTCCGTTCGCCGCATCATACGGTAACTGCCGTGGGTCTTGGCGGAGGAGGTACAGGAACAGTTCGACCGGGTGAAGTATCGCTTGCTCATAACGGCGTACTTTTTCTTGACGAATTACCCGAATTTTCCCGAATGTCGCTTGAAGTGCTCCGTCAGCCTATTGAGGACGGAAAAATTACGATTTCCCGTTCGCACGGAAGCTACACTTATCCTTGCACCGTTATGTTGGTTGCGGCAATGAATCCGTGCCCGTGCGGATATTTTAATGACCCGTCAGGAAAATGCACCTGTACTCCGCAAAAGATACATAAT
>NZ_JADNHD010000012.1:0-57115 GCF_015553695.1 Ruminococcus sp. BSD2780120874_150323_B10 | reverse complement strand
GGCAATGAATCCGTGCCCGTGCGGATATTTTAATGACCCGTCAGGAAAATGCACCTGTACTCCGCAAAAGATACATAATTACCTTAATAAAATCAGCGGTCCGCTGCTTGACCGTTTTGATATACATATAGAGGTATCGGCAGTTAAATTTGACGAGCTTAGAGATAAAGAACAGACGGAGCCGTCTGCCGAAATTAAAAAGCGTGTTGACAAAGCAAGAAAAATTCAGTCCGAACGCTACAAAGGCACAAGTACAAGCTGTAACGCAAATATAAATGCCGAACAGTTTGAAAAAGTATGTATTATTGATGACGAGGCGGAACAAATGCTGAAAAGTGCGTTTGAAAGTATGGGAATGACCGCAAGAGCCTACGACAGAGTGCTTAAAGTCGCAAGGACGATTGCCGACCTTGATAACAGCGAAATCATTAAATCCGACCATATTCTTGAGGCAGTGCAGTATCGCAGTTTGGACAGAAAGTATTGGGGAAAGTAGTGCGGCGGTTTGGGTTTTATTTTGCAAAAATATGGCATAAAACAGATATGCAATTCTGCCGATATAAGGTATAATAGAAAGTAATAAATTGGAATTTGAGGTGTAAAGATTAATGGAACTAACAAGAGAAATTGCTGAGAAAGCATTAGAAGAAGCAAATAAGGCAAATCCAGGACCTTGGTATGACCACAGCAAATATGTTGCTTTTGCTTGTCAGAATATTGCAAGTCATTGCCAAGGAATGGATGAGAATTTGGCTTATGTTTACGGAATTTTGCACGATATAGGTAGATATGCTGGAGTTACTTCTGAAAAGCATTTAATAGACGGTTATCGCTATTGCATAGAAAGAGGGTGGAAAAAGGCAGCACAGATTTGCATTTCTCACGCTTTTATGATTAAAGACATTTCAACATATATTGGCATTTCTGATGTGCCAATAGAAGATAAAGAGTTTATGGCTCGGTATGTTAAAGAGGCTGTCTATGACGATTATGATTATCTGGTACAGCTCTGTGATGCATTAGCATTGCCAACAGGATTTTGTCTATTGGAAAAACGATTCGTAGATGTAACAATTCGATATGGAACACATCCAGCTACGGTTGAGCGATGGAAAGTAACACTCGGCATTAAAGAATATTTTGAGAAAAAGATGGGATGTTCCATTTATGATTGTTTACCTGGAGTAATTGAAAATAGTTTTCGATAAAAGCGTAACTTCCAGTTTGTCGCACTGGCAAATACAGAAAACAGTATAAGATTCATCAACCAGCAGGTAGCTAAATTCTTAGCTGCCTGCCACTTTTTATGTCTATAAACAGTGCATTTCTTAGGGGTGTTCAAATGGACCCCTTTTGAACACTCCTAAGAAAATAAGGTTAAATTGTATCAAGTTCAGTGTTCCAATGAATCCGTGCCCGTGCGGATATTTTAATGACCCGTCAGGAAAATGCACCTGTACTCCGCAAAAGATACATAATTACCTTAATAAAATCAGCGGCCCGCTGCTTGACCGTTTTGATATACATATAGAGGTATCGGCAGTTAAATTTGACGAGCTTAGAGATAAAGAACAGACGGAGCCGTCTGCCGAAATTAAAAAGCGTGTTGACAAAGCAAGAAAAATTCAGTCCGAACGCTACAAAGGCACAAGTACAAGCTGTAACGCAAATATAAATGCCGAACAGTTTGAAAAAGTATGTATTATTGATGACGAGGCGGAACAAATGCTGAAAAGTGCGTTTGAAAGTATGGGAATGACCGCAAGAGCCTACGACAGAGTGCTTAAAGTCGCAAGGACGATTGCCGACCTTGATAACAGCGAAATCATTAAATCCGACCATATTCTTGAGGCAGTGCAGTATCGCAGTTTGGACAGAAAGTATTGGGGAAAATGATTTTCGGTTATAAAATTCAGATTGTATAATAAAAATTGTCTGACTGACTATAAAATTATCATACTGTTATTAATATAAACAGCCACACCTTGCGGTTCTTTATTGCAAGGTGCGGCTGTTTTAATCTGTATTTGAATTAACCATTTCCGCAAAGGACGAATACTCCGGCTTTTTTGTAAAACTTTTCAAAGTATCAAAAAAGCCTTCTTCCTCACTCTCCCTTTTTATTTCAAACGGTATCTTCTGTTCTCGCAAGGACTGCTTTAAAAACAAATTAACCGCTGTTGACAAATCAAGCCCTAAATCCGAGTACAATTCCTGTGCCGATTTCTTTAACTCGCTGTCTATGTTTATATTTGTACTGACAATCATTTTATCACTTCCGTTTTTATTTACTATACTTATTATATGAAGTATTTTTCATTTGTATGTTTTTAAAAGTCAAGAAAATATCGGCAATTTTTAAAAGGTCAGAAAAAGTCAAAAAAATTTTAAAATTTAGTATTTGCGAGTATTCGGGAGTATTTGCGAGTATTTTTTAAATTAGCATTTGATTTTTGACTTTATTTGACTTTGACTTTCTCTGACTTTAGTTCTATAATAAAGTCACAATCTGAAAGAGAGGCGAGAAAAGATGAGAATGAGCGATTTGGTCGCTAAATATATTACAGAAATGCTTGACGAGCAGAACGGCAGTGCGGAAATTCAGCGAAATGAACTTGCGGGAAATCTTGGTTGTGTGCCAAGTCAAATAAATTATGTTATCACCTCACGCTTTACTCCGGAACAAGGTTACATTGTTGAAAGCAGACGAGGCGGCGGCGGTTACATAAGAATAAGCCGTGTAAGTATGGATAGAGGTACTGCTATAATGCATATAATTAACTCTGTAGGCAATTCGCTTGACAAAGCTTCTGCCGAGGCAATGCTTAACAATATGGTCTACAGGTCGATTATTGAACTTAGCGTTGCAAAGGTTATGGCGTCTGCGTTGTCGGACAGAGCGCTTCATACAGTCGAGCAGGAAAAAAGAGATTCGCTCAGAGCTGATCTTTTTAAGAATATGCTTTTAGCAATATCATAAAAGCAGGAGGTATTTATTATGAAATGTCAAAAATGCGGTGTTAATAATGCTAACACACATGTTAAATCTATAATCAACGGAGAAATCAAAGAATATGACCTTTGCAGTGAATGTGCAAAGAAAATGGGATACACAAATGTGTTCTCTGACATTGAGGATGAATTTTCAAACTTCCTCGGTAGTTTCTTTGGCAACGCACTTCCGGCAAGAACACAGGCAAGAAGATGCGAAACCTGTGGCAGCACTTATTCGGAAATTGCAAAAACAGGTCATGTAGGCTGTGCCGATTGCTATGATGTATTTGGCGACGAACTCTTCCCACTTATCAGAAGAATTCACGGCAATACAACACATTGCGGCAAGAACAGCGACAGAACGGTTCAGAAAGCCGAAAAGCACGAACCTACAAAAGAAGAAAAAATTGCTCAATTAAAAAATGAACTTGACGCAGCAGTCAAAGAACAGAATTTTGAAAGAGCCGCAGAATTAAGAGATACAATCAAAGGAATGGAGGCATAATAATGAGTGACAATTCAGTAATTTCCACAAGAGTAAGACTTGCAAGAAATCTAAAGGATTTTCCTTTCCCCTGCAAGCTTTCACCCGACGGAATGGAAAAGGTTATTGAAAAAGTAAGATCGGCTGTCAAAAACAGCAACAGCTCAATTGCCTCCGACTTTAAATTCATTAAGATGAGCGACCTCACCGAGGCACAGTGTGTTTCTCTTGTAGAGCGCCGAATAGTAAGCCCCGAATTTATAGGGAATACCGAAGGCAGAGCGTTACTGGTAAATTCCGATGAAAGCCTTTCGATTATGATTAACGAAGAGGATCACATCAGAATACAGGCAATTACAAAAGGTCTTGCGCTTGAGCAAACATATGACCTTGTCGATAAACTCGACACCTTGCTTGATGAAAGCCTTGACTTTGCTTTCAGCGAAAAGCTCGGTTATCTTACCCAGTGCCCGACAAACCTCGGCACAGGTATGAGAGCGTCGGTAATGCTGCATTTGCCGGCACTTGAAAAGAGCCGAGCAATCGGCAGAATTGCAGGCAATCTTTCAAAACTCGGTCTTACCATAAGAGGCACTCACGGCGAGGGCACAGAGCCAAAGGGAAGTTTATATCAGCTTTCTAACCAGGTTACACTCGGCATCTCCGAAAAAGCTGCCATTGAAAACCTTAAAAATATAACATCACAGCTTATCTCGCAAGAGGAACTTGCAAGAGAGCGTATTTGTTCAAATATTGACATTCAGGACAGCATCAGCCGCAGCCTCGGCATATTGAAATATGCCCGTACAATCGCACACGATGAGGCTTTACAGCTGCTTTCAAATGTTCGTTTGGGCATAGTTTCGGGACAGCTTAAAGATGTTCCTTTGCTTACAATCGACAAGCTGATGACAGATGTTGAACCTGCTACGCTTATGGTAAACAGCGGTAAAAATCTTTCCGCTGCACAGCGTGATGTGGCAAGAGCGGATTTGCTCAGAAAAGCACTTGAAGAAGTGTAAAAAGTAATCAGTAAAAAATTATCGAAAGGACTGACGATTATGTATGAATTCAGAGGATTTACTCAAAAGGCAAACAAGGCATTAAACCTTTCTATTGAGTCAGCTCAAAATTTCGGTCACGACTATATTGGCACCGAGCATATTCTGCTTGGTCTTATAAAAGAGGGCAGCGGTGTTGCCGCCGCAGCTCTTGAAGAATGCGGCGTAACGGCGGAGGCACTCGAAAAAGAGATTGCCAATGTTGACGGCAGAGGTATTCAGACTTCCCTCTCACCCGACAGCTTTACTCCCCGTACAAAGCGTGTTCTCAGAACCGCAATGATGATTTCTGCAAGGACAGGCAGCAGCTATGTAGGCACAGAGCATATTTTGCTTGCAATAGTTTCCGAAAGTGACAGCTACGCTACAAGTATTTTAAGAAAGCTCGGCGTAAGTTCTAATGCTGTTGCAAATGCGGTTGCAGGCGGCTTACAGAAAGGCTCATCCGAAAATCAGTTTTCGGGTATGGAAAACGGATACCCACAAGGCAAAGAAGAGGGCGGCTCCGCACTGGAGAAATTCGGCAGAGATTTGACAAAGGCTGCCAAGAACGGTGAAATTGACCCTGTTATCGGCAGAGAAAAAGAAATTAAGAGAGTTATTCAGATTCTCTCAAGGCGTACCAAAAACAACCCTGTGCTTATCGGTGAGCCGGGCGTAGGTAAAACAGCAGTAGCCGAGGGACTTGCCCTTGAAATTGCAAACGGCAATGTACCTGAAATTCTGCGTGACAAAAAGGTTGTAAGTCTTGACCTTACAGGTATGATTGCAGGTGCTAAGTACCGTGGCGACTTTGAGGAAAGAATCAAGTCCGCAATTGATGAAGTTAAAAAGTCAAAGGACACTATCCTCTTTATCGATGAACTCCACACCATTGTAGGTGCAGGTTCTGCCGAGGGCAGTGCCGATGCGGCAAACATCTTAAAGCCGTCGCTTGCAAGAGGTGACTTCCAGGTTATCGGTGCAACAACTATTAACGAATACAGAAAATACATTGAAAAAGATGCGGCTCTTGAGCGTAGATTCCAGCCTGTAAAGGTTGGCGAGCCTACAAAAGAGCAGGCTGTTGAAATTCTTAAAGGCTTGCGTGACAGCTACGAGGCGCACCATAAGGTAAGAATTACAAACGAGGCAATTGAGGCGGCAGTAAATCTTTCTTCCCGTTACATTGCCGACAGATACCTCCCGGATAAGGCTATTGACCTTATTGATGAGGGTGCGTCTAAGGTAAAACTTAAGGGTCTTACCTCTCCTCCGGACATCAAGTCGCTTGAAGAGTTAATTGACAAACTTGAGCAGGAAAAAGCAAGTGCCATTAACGAGCAGGACTTTGAGCGTGCCGCAAAATTAAGAGATGAACAGAAAAATGTTCAGTCACAGCTTGACACAGCCAAAAAGGAATGGTACGAAAACAGAGAGAACCGCAACGGCGAAGTTACTCCGGAAGTTATCGCCGAGATTGTATCGGAATGGACAGGAATCCCTGTTGTTCAGCTTACAAAAGAGGAAAGCGAGCGACTTCTCAACCTTGAAAAAGAACTTCACGAAAGAGTTGTCGGTCAAAACGAGGCAGTAAGCTCTGTTGCCAAGGCAATCCGCCGTGGCAGAGTAGGTCTTAAAGACCCTAAGCGTCCTATCGGTTCATTTATCTTCCTCGGTCCGACAGGTGTAGGTAAAACAGAACTTTGCAAGGCACTTGCCGCCGCTATGTTCGGTGATGAAAACGCTATGCTCCGTATTGATATGAGTGAATATATGGAGAAGCATACGGTATCCCGTCTTGTAGGTTCACCTCCTGGATATGTCGGTTTTGACGAGGGCGGCCAGCTTACGGAAAAGGTAAGAAGAAAACCATACTCGGTAATCCTCTTTGATGAAATCGAAAAGGCACACCCGGATGTATTTAACATTCTTCTCCAAATCCTTGATGACGGCAGACTTACCGACTCACAGGGCAGAACGGTTGACTTCAAAAACACTGTTATCATTATGACATCTAACATAGGTGCAAAACTTCTTACGGAAAAGCACAGTTCACTCGGATTTACCGATGAAAACAGTGAAAACAAGGAAACCGAAAACACCAAGGAGCTTGTGCTCGGCGAACTTAAAAAGGCTTTCCGTCCCGAATTTATTAACCGTATTGACGACATCATCGTATTTGACAGACTCAGCAAGGACGAGATTAAAGAAATTGCAGTCAAGATGCTTGCAGGTCTTAAAAAGCGTTTGTCCGATATGGAAATTGAAATTGAATTTACAGACGAGGCTGTTTCCGCAATTGCCGACAAGGGCTTTGACGAAGTCTACGGTGCAAGACCTCTTCGCCGTGCCATAACATCAGACATTGAAGATCCGCTTTCGGAGAAAATGCTTGACGGCACAATCAAAGCGAACAGCAAGGTTAAATGCGACTTTGCAGACGGAAAGTTTACCTTTGCCGAAGTAAAGTAAAAAATCCTAAAATTTAATATATATTTTTTGACTTTCGGTTAAAAAATATGTTATAATGATTTATCCGCTAAAATACCGTTTTTGGCGGATAAATCTGCTTTTAGATTTAATTTTGGCTTTGCCGACAAGGAGGTTTTTAATTATGGAAATCACAAAGAATTCTATCATCGGTGATGTTCTCGACAAATATCCCGAAACTGCCGAGGCTTTCTTCAGCATTGGTATGCACTGCCTTGGTTGCCCTGCATCAAGAGGCGAAACAATCGAAGAGGCTTGTATGGTTCATGGCGCAAATGCCGATGAGCTTATTGATGTTCTCAATCAGATTGCAAACAAATAATTTGTCCGTTTTTCACATTCGGGCTGAAAGGATTGATTAATTTGCAAAATAAAATATCTCTTGACCAAAGGCTTAGAATGTGTGCGGATTTTGTAAGGCAAAACGCAAGGCTTGCCGATATTGGCACAGACCACGCCTATCTTCCGCTGTGGCTGTGCCTTAACGGCACCTGTCCGTCTGCTATTGCCGCCGACATTAACCCCGACCCGCTTTCAAGAGGTCAGGCGGCAATAATGAATTTCAATGCCGAACACCTCATTTCCACAAGGCTTTCAAACGGTCTTGAAAATATCGGCGAAAACGAAGCTGACGATTTTGTAATTGCAGGTATGGGTGGGGAACTTATCGCAGCCATTCTTGACAGCTGTACATATACAAAAAACAGTGAAAAGCACTTTATTCTACAGCCTATGACCAAAAGTGAAGTTTTGATTAAATACCTTTTTGACAACGGTTTTGAAATTTTAAAACAGGACTGCTGTACCGCCGCAGGCAAATGCTACACAGTACTTCTTGTATGCTACAGCGGCAAAAAACGCGAATACACGCAAACCGAGCTGTATTGTGCAAAGCTGCAGCCATCCGTAAAATCCACACACAGGCTTTTTACAGAAAAGCAAATAACAAAACTTGAAAAACAGGCAAAGGGCGATGCCCGTTACGCTGAAATCGCAAAAAAGCTAAGGGAGATGCTCTGATGACTACAATAAAAGATATACTTGAATTTTTTGAGGAATTTGCACCCGTTGATACCGCTATGGATTTTGACAACTGCGGTCTGCTTATAGGCAGTAAAAACAAACCTGTAAGCCGTGTGCTTGTTGCTCTTGACATAACAAACGAGGTCGTTGACGAAGCAGATAGGCTCGGCGCAGAGCTTATCATAAGTCATCACCCCGTTATTTTTAATGCAATAAAAAAACTTGATTCCTCCTCTGTTCCCTACCGTCTTGCGGAAAAAAGCATTTCTGCCGTTTGTATGCACACAAACCTTGATTTATCCGAAAGTTTCGGTGTAAACCTTTGCCTTGCAAACGCAGTGGGACTTAAAAACACAAGGCTTTGCAAAAGCGGCGAATGTCTTTTTATGGGCGAACTCGACACGGATATTGAAAGTTTTGCAAAAACCGTAAAAACAAATCTCAATTGCAGCGGACTGAGATACACTAATGTAAAAAACGAGATTCACAAAGTCGCAGTATCATCGGGAGCAGGCGGTTCCAATGTGGAAAGTGCATTTTATGAGGGAGGCGATGTTCTGCTTACAGGTGAAATAAAACACCACGAAATTCTGCTTGCAAATGAACTCGGAATTTCAATTGTTGACGCAGGACATTTTAAAACCGAAGATATTGTAATATCTCCGCTTTGCCGTAAACTTTCTGAAAGATTCGGTAACACCTGCTTTACAAAATCGGAAGTATGTAACGATAAGATTAAATACATTTAAGCAATGTATTATTTATTAAATATTCGTTGCAATATCTGTAATAATTTGATATAATAGTATGATGAATATTTATGAGGAGATGCACATTAAGTGCATAATTTTACATTATGAGAATCAGAAAGAAAAAATGGGCAGAGCCTGAACTTGCGGTTTGCGATTTTTTTGTAAAAAATCCTGAAGAACACGCAGGCAAATGGAACGAAACTTTTAACAACGGACTTCCTCTTTACCTTGAAATAGGCTGCGGCAAAGGCGGGTTTGCAGGACAGTTTGCCGTTAAAAATCAGGATAAAAATATTATTGCGGTTGACATTAAAATTGATATGCTCGGCGTCGGCAGACGAAACATTGTTGAAATTTTCAAGAACGAGGGCAAAACAGACGCCGATATTACAAATCTTTTGCTTGTAAACTACAATGTAGAGCAAATTGATAAAATAATTACAAAGGACGATAAAATCAAGGGTATGTTTATTAATTTCTGCAACCCGTGGCCTCGTCCAAAGCATAACAAGAGAAGACTTACATTTCCCAAGAAACTTGAAATGTACAAAAATTTTCTTGACGAAAATGCCGAAATTCGATTTAAGACCGACGACGACGCACTTTTTGCGGACAGTCTTGAATATTTTGAGCAGAGCGGTTACGAAATCATCTACAAAACATACGACCTGCACAACAGCGATGTTACAGACAATATTGAAACCGAGCACGAAAAAATGTTTTCTGCCGAGGGTATAAAAATAAAGTATTTAAGAGCTGTTGTAAAGCACGATTAATTTTAACTTTTTATAAAGGAGGGACGGATATGAAAGTCAAAGCGGTTATTTCCGCCGCACTGTTGTGTGCGTTTGCAATTTCCGCAAGCGGCTGTGACGGTGCAGACATAGGAACAGACAACCTTATCCGCCCTCCGAAAACCGTCGGTGACGAGGCGGAAATCGAACAGCTTATTGCCGACACCGCAGGCAGCGGATACACCTTAAAATATCCTAAGTCGGGCAACTACCGCAGTGCCATAGTTATGAAAGACCTTGACAATGACGGTACCGACGAAGCAATTGCTTTTTACCGCACTCCTAACGAAACCAAAGCGGAAGTGCATATGCTTGTAATGTACTGCGCAAATGACGAATGGAAGCTCTCCGAAAACTGCGCCTTAGACGCAACCGATGTTGACTGCGTTGACTTTGCCGATGTAACGGGCAGCGGTACGCTTGAGATTCTTTCGGGCTATACTACATATAACTCAAGCATTAATAATCTTGCCTGCCACTCATACTCAAACGGCAAGACAAACAGGCTTACGGTTGAAAGCAGTTATTCAAGTTTTTACTGCTCCGATTTTGACAGTGACGGTGTAAACGAAGTAATGCTGCTGTCACTATATACCACAGAAAATGACGCAACAGCAAATATGCTTGTTTACAGCGAGGAACGCAACTGTCTTTACTCAAAGGCAAGCGTAAAAATGGACCCGAATATTACAAGATTTAAAAATATTACGGTAACAGCTGCCGAAAATGGACAAAATGTGCTTATAGTTGACGGTTGTTTTGCCAATGATGATACCGTCACACAGATTATTTATTTTAATACCGAACTTTCGGTTTTGAGAAATCCTCTTTATAAAGAAAAAGATAAAAATATTACTCAACGCTCTGCCGATATAATCTGTACGGATATAAACAACGATTCCGTTACGGAAATTCCTGTCGTTGACAAATTACCTTCAACAAGCGATGAAGATAAATCGGCTGTTGCGGATAAAATAAGCTGGAACAGTTTTTATCCGCAGAGTGAAATTTTAAATCACTTATCCGACCAAATTCCCGATTACCAAAACGGCTACAGCTTTACCGTTCCCGAAAGCTGGGCAGACGGTACATATACCGTCAGACTTGACAGTGAAAAACGGGCTATGAGCTTTTTTGAATGGGATTCCGACAACTTAGGACAAAAAGTATTTGAAATCAGAGCTTTTAAACTTGAGCAATGGGATGTCGGCGAGGACAGTGACGCTTATACATTAATATATAAGAACGAAAGCACAGCATACGCTTTTGCGGATGTAAACGAAGAAACATCACTTTCAATCAGCGAAGATGATATAAAAACAGCTTTTTCACTGATGACAGTTAATAATATATAATTTTTTTGGATAAAACACATTACGGAGGTTTATTATGAAAAAAATTCTTGTTTGTGAGGACGAGGCTGCAATTCGTGACTTTGTCGTTATCAACCTTACAAGAGCAGGCTATGATGTAGTCGAGGCTGACTGCGGCGAGGCTGCACTTCAAAAATACGAAGAACACAACGGCGACTTTGATGTTGCCATTCTTGATGTTATGATGCCGGGTATTGACGGTTTTCAGGTTTGTAAGGAGCTTAGAAGCCGCAACGGCGGTATCGGCATTATTATGCTTTCCGCAAAAACACAGGAGATGGATAAGGTAACAGGTCTTATGCTCGGTGCGGACGATTATGTTTCAAAGCCTTTTTCACCAAGCGAATTGCTCGCAAGAGTTGACTCCCTTTACAGAAGAGTGGCACTTGCACAGTCACACGCCGAAAACAACTTCAAAGAAGAGCTTAAAAGCGGCGAATTTACACTTAACTTAAGAAACCGTGCACTTATGAAAAACGGTAAGATGATTGAACTTACACAGGTTGAATTTCAGATTATGGAATACTTTTTCTCTAATCCGGGTACTGCCCTCGACAGAATGGACATTTTAAACCATGTTTGGGGTGACGCTTATGTCGGCGAGGACAAAATCGTTGATGTAAACATCAGAAGACTTAGAATGAAAGTTGAAGACGAGCCGTCTAATCCTAAGTACATTATCACCGTATGGGGACTTGGCTACAAGTGGAACGCCTGAACTTAAGGAAACACCTTTAAGGAGGGCGACAGCGTAATGTTTAAGGGTATTACAAAACGCTGGATGTTAAACACATTGAGCGTTATATTTACAATAATAGTTCTGATCGTTGTCAGCCTTATCTTTGTTATTACATATGTTTACCAAAGCAGTGTTGAACAAACACTTTCTTCGGCAGGCAATGAATTGTCGCTTGTATTTTCAGACTACGAGAGCGACAACACAACAAGTTTTAATTCATCTGCCCGTGAATATGTTGAAAACTTTGACCGTAAAGAGCAAATGGAAGTTATTGTAATAAATTCATCGGGCAGAGTAATAATGACTTCCACGGGTTTTACCCCGTCGGATAAAACTCAAATGCCTGATTTTCAGGACGCTCAAAACAACTCGGACGGTTACGCCGTATGGAACGGCAAACTTCTCTCCGGAGAAAGAGCAATGAGCGAAACCCGCATTATCAGCAATTCAAACGGCGTTATGCTCGGTGCCGTAAGATACATCGTGTCTATGGAACCCGTGCACTCAAGAATCTTATTTATTTCTGTTCTTTGCGTTGCGGGCGGTCTTGCAATAATGGCGCTTGTATTTTTGTCGGGACTTATGTTTATCCGCTCCATTGTTAAACCGATAGGCGAACTTTCACTTATAGCCGGTCAGATTGCGCAGGGCGACTTTTCCGCCTCCGAAAAAATCGAGCATAAGTACGATGACGAAATCGGCGACCTTTGTGACGCTATATCGGATATGGCAAAGGATTTGCAAACTACCGAACAGACTAAAAACGATTTTATTTCAAGAGTATCTCACGAATTAAGAACCCCGCTCACGGCAATAAAAGGCTGGGCAGAAACCATGCAGCTCAACGAAAAAGGCAAACTCGACAGGCGCACCTTTGACAAAGGTATGGGCGTTATTATAAAAGAAAGTGCCAGACTTACAAGCATAGTTGAAGAACTCCTTGATTTCAGCCGTATTCAGAGTGGCAGAATGGTGCTTAACAAAGAGAAACTCGATATTCTTGCCGAATTTGACGAAACCGTATATATGCTAAAGGACAGAGCCGTAAACGAGGGCAAGCATTTACTCTATGACGAACCTATGGACGCAATGTATCCGCCTGTTTACGGTGACAGCAACAGACTTAAGCAGGTTTTCCTCAATGTAATTGACAACGCACTTAAGTACACACCAAAGGGCGGTGTGGTTGCGGCACAGGTTATTTACAGTAAGGATGACCCCGACATTATAAAAATTATAGTTACCGACACCGGCTGCGGAATACCTGCCGAAGACTTGCCAAAGGTTAAAGAAAAGTTCTATAAGGCAAATCAGACGGTACGAGGCTCGGGAATCGGTCTTGCAGTTGCAGACGAAATTATGAATCTGCACCACGGCTCTCTTGACATCGAAAGCGGAGAGGGCGTTGGCACAACAGTTACTCTTACCTTCCCTATCTACAAAGAGGGTGACGAGGATCAGCCGCAAACAGAAAATGTAAAACTATAAACGAAAGGATTGTGCGATGAGAAAAGTCAGTACAAAAAAAATCACTTCAATAGGCGGCAGTGCTCTTATTGAAGGTATTATGATGCGTGGACCTAAGCGTACTACCGTATGCGTAAGAACAGGCGAAAACGAAATTTACAGCGAAGACATAAAAATGACCACTATTCCCGAAAAATGCAAACTTTTTAAATTGCCGATTTTACGAGGAATAGCAGGACTTATTGATTCAATGCGACTTTCTTATAAATCGCTTATGCTTTCCGCTGACAAAGCAGTTGAAGCGGGCGAAGTGGAAGAAGAAGAACCGAGCAAGTTTGAAAAATGGCTTGACGAAAAATTCGGTGACAAACTTGTTAAAGTAGTAATGGTGTTTGCTTCAATATTGGGTGTGGCACTTGCGGTCGGTCTGTTCTTCTTTCTACCGTCTTTCCTGTTTGACCTTACGGCAAATGTCATACCCGTCTTTCAGGGTGACGGCGAGGGCGCTATTTTCTGGAAATCAGTTTTTGAGGGTGTATTAAAGATAGCCCTCTTCCTCGGATACATTGTATTATGTTCACAAATGACAGAAATGAAGCGTGTATTTATGTACCACGGTGCAGAGCACAAAACTATTTTCTGCTACGAAAACGAAGAAGAGCTTACCGTTGAGAATGTAAGAAAACAGATTCGTTTCCACCCCAGATGCGGAACAAGTTTTATGGTGCTTATGCTTATTGTAGGCATTATAATCGGTCTTTTTATTCCCGTTGCTCCGTTCGGCATCGGATTTTTAAGACCTGTATTTAAAATTCTTCTCCTCCCCGTTTCCTGCGGTATTGGATACGAACTTATTAAAATTTGCGGCAAACACGACAATGCTTTTACAAGAGTTATCGCCGCTCCGGGACTTTGGGCACAGAGAATTACAACAAAAGAGCCTGATGACAAGATGATTGAAGTTGCCATTGAGGCTATGAAAGCTGTTATCCCCGATGACGGCACAGATATTATTAACAACAAATAATTGCGAGGCTTTATTATGACTGTCGGCGAGGCTTACAGAAAAACTAAAGACATTTTAACAGAGGCAGGGTTTGAAGCTCCTGCCTTTGAGGCTTTGTGCCTTACGGAAAAAGTTTTCGGGTTTAACCGTCTTGCGCTCATTACAAAGGGCGAAGAAACTGTTGCAAGCGAAGAAAAGCTTGCGGTTCTTGCCGAGCTGACAGAAAAACGCCTTAATCACGAACCGCTGCAGTATCTCCTTGGAAAGTGGAGTTTTATGGGAATTGACTTGCTTGTGGGTGAGGGTGTTCTTGTTCCGAGAGATGACACAGAGGTAGTTACTTCGCTTTGCATAGATTACTTATCATGCAAAGAAAGTCCGAATGTAATTGACCTTTGTGCAGGCAGCGGCGCTATTTCCCTTGCGCTTGAAAAATATGCAAACTGCAAAGTAACAGCGGTAGAACTAAGTGACAAGGCTTTTTCGTATCTTACACAAAACATTAAATTAAACAATTCTGCGGTAAACGCCCTGAACGGCGACATTTTTGAATGTCACAAAGACATTGCCGATAACAGTCTTGATCTCATAGTATCAAATCCCCCGTATATCAAAACTGCCGATATTGCATCATTACAGAAAGAAGTTCAACACGAACCTGCAATGGCACTTGACGGCGGCGAAAGCGGTCTGGACTTTTACCGAAGAATTGTTCCTTTATGGAAATCAAAACTTAAAGCAGGCGGTGCGCTTGCTTTTGAGCTTGGAGAAGGTCAATATGACGAGGTAAGCCGTATTTTGGCAGACAACGGCTTTGGCGGAATCACCGAAAGTATAGACTTCGGCGGTATTCAAAGGGCTATAATTGGGACTTTGCTCCAAAAATAGAAAATTAGTTCGATTTTTTAGTCCTATACTTATTGCATTTTTTATGACGATATCTTATAATATACAAGTAATCAAACGGATTAACTAAAATTTAACCTGCATATACGGGAGGTACTTAATAATGGCTTTAGATAAGGAAAAAGCGCTGCAAACTGCGCTTACTCAAATAGAAAAGCAATTCGGTAAAGGTGCGGTTATGCGCCTTGGCGAAAATAAACATATGAATGTTGACCACATTTCAACAGGTTCTCTCACACTTGACATCGCACTCGGTATCGGTGGTCTTCCACGAGGCAGAATCGTTGAAATTTACGGCCCGGAATCTTCGGGTAAAACCACGCTTTCACTCCACTGCATTGCAGAGGGACAGAAAAACAACGGTAATGTTGCCTTTATAGATGTTGAGCACGCACTTGACCCTACCTACGCTGCTGCACTCGGAGTAGATGTTGACTCCCTCCTCGTTTCACAGCCTGACACAGGTGAGGACGCACTTGAAATTGCAGAAGCACTTATCCGAAGCGGCGCTATTGATGTAATCGTTATCGACTCGGTTGCCGCTCTTGTGCCAAAGGCTGAAATCGAAGGTGAAATGGGCGACAGCCATGTAGGCTTACACGCAAGACTTATGTCACAGGCATTAAGAAAACTTGCGGGCGCAATCAACAAGAGCAACTGCGTAGCTATCTTTATCAACCAGCTGCGTGAAAAAGTCGGCGTTGTTTACGGCAACCCGGAAGTTACCACGGGCGGCAGAGCGCTTAAGTTCTACAGCTCGGTAAGAATAGATATTCGTAAGCAGGAAGTTCTTAAGCAAAACGGCGAAATGATAGGTGCACACACAAAAGCAAAAGTCGTTAAGAACAAACTTGCACCGCCGTTCAGAGAGGCAGAGTTTGACATTATGTACGGCAAGGGTATTTCAAGAACAGGCGAATTGCTTGACCTCGCAGTAAAGGCAGATGTTGTTCAGAAAGCAGGCGCATGGTTCAGCTATGACGGCAAGCGCCTCGGACAAGGCAGAGATAATGTAAAGGAACTTCTTGAAAACGACAAAGAACTTTCAAAAGAAATTGAAGATAAGCTTATGGCAAATATAGACAAGGTTGTTGCGGCAAGCTCTCCTGCCAAAAAGGGCGCAAAGGCAAAGATAACCGAAGTTGCCAACGCTAAAAAGCCCGCCGACGCTCCTGCAGAAAATGCAAACAGCGCAAACATTGATGTGCTTGTTGACGAATAATGAAAATTACAGAAATCAAACCACGCAGAAAAAGGCTTAGCGCTGTTTATATTGACGGCGAATTTGCCGTTTCTCTCGACACACAAACGCTGATTGAAAACCGCTTTGATGTCGGCAGAGAGATAGACGACGAAGATTTGCACGAAATTATAAAACTAAGCAATGAAAGGCGTGCAAAAGAAAAAGCTCTTTGGCTGTTGTCGTACAGAGAACATTCAAAAAAAGAGCTTGAGGATAAAATCCGCCGTACGGCAGACGAAGATTCTGCACAGAAAGCTGTTGACAGAATGGAAGAGCTCGGCCTTGTGGATGACGAGCGTTTTGCAAGACACTATGCCGAAAAACTGCTCAACTCCAAGCATATGTCAAAGCGTGGCATTGCCTTTGAACTTACAAGAAAGGGCATTGATAAAGAAACCGCCGAACAGTTATGTGATGAACTTGATATTGATGTTCACGAACAAATAAGAGCGGTTATTGAGAAAAAATATAGGAATCTATCCGATGAAAAGGTAAAAAGAAGAGCTGTTGCCGCACTGCAAAGGCTCGGTTACCGCTGGGACGACATAAAAAGCGTTCTTTCGGAATATAATGAGGATGAAACAGATGAGTTCTAAAGTTGGTATTGTATCACTCGGTTGCCCTAAAAATCAGGTTGACGCTGAAATGCTGCTTTTTACATTAAAAAGCAAGGGTTTTGAATTAGTAAACGACCCCGCAGACGCAGATGCGGTTATTGTAAACACCTGCGGATTTATTGAATCGGCAAAACAGGAAAGCATTAACGAAATTATAGAGCTTGGCAAGCTAAAGCAAGAGGGCAAAATCAAAGCCATTATTGTAACAGGTTGTCTTGCAGAGCGCTATAAAAACGAAATCACCCGTCAGCTTTACGAAGTTGACGCAGCACTCGGAATCGGCGCTAACTCTCAAATTGCGGATGTTGTAGCCGAGTTGCTTTCGGATAATACAGAACATAAAGAAAAAATCGAGGAATTTCCCGACAAACAGCTTTTATGTCTTGAGGGCAGAAGAATACAGTCAACTCCTCCCTACACCGCTTATCTCAAAATTGCGGAGGGCTGCGACAACCGTTGTACATACTGCGCAATTCCTATGATTAGAGGTAAATTCAGAAGCCGCCAACCCGATGCGGTTGTTGAAGAAGCAGAACAGCTTGCCAAAGACGGCGTAAAAGAGATTATTGTTATTGCTCAAGATACAACACGCTACGGTGAAGACCTTTTCGGTGAGCCTTACCTTGCAAAACTTTTAAAAAGACTCTGTAAAATTGACGGATTAAAATGGATAAGAGTGCTTTATTGCTATCCGGACAGACTTACAGATGAACTTATCGACACCTTTGCAGAGGAAGAAAAACTTGTTAATTACATAGATTTACCGCTCCAGCATTGCGACGGCAACATTTTAAAGAGAATGAACAGACACGGCAATCGTGAAAGTCTTACCGCATTACTTAACAAGTTAAGAGCAAAAGTACCCGATATTATTCTTCGTTCAACATTTATTACAGGTTTCCCGGGCGAAACCGACGAACAGTTTGAGGAACTTGCGGAGTTTGCCGCTGAAATTAAATTCCAGCGCCTGGGTTGCTTTGCCTACTCGGCAGAAGAAGGCACACCTGCGGCAAGTTTTCCCGACCAGATTGACGATGAAATCAAACAACACAGAGCCGATATTATTATGGAACATCAGCAGAGCGTTATGGCAGAATACTGCGAAAGCCTCATCGGCAAAGAAATTGAGGTGCTTGTAGAAGGTTATGACAGAATTGCGGAATGTTTCTACGGCAGAACCTATGCCGACGCACCTGAAATTGACGGATGTGTATTCTTTACCGCAAACGGCACCAAACCACAGCCCGGCAGTTTTGTAAAGGTTAAGATTACAGATTGTACGGATTGTGACCCAATCGGCGAATTGGCAGAATAATTTTATTTACATATAACCGACATCGGCATATAATATAATGGTGTCAAAAGGAGATCAGAGGGCAATTATGAATTTACCGAACAAACTTACTTTAAGCAGAATAATACTTGTGCCGTTCTTCGTGGCATCCTTGTTAATAAATTTTCCTTTTCACACAGCAGTTGCCCTTGTAATTTTTGTTGTGGCAACTTTTACAGATATGTTTGACGGTAAAATCGCAAGAAGCAGAGGACTTGTAACCGATTTCGGCAAGTTTGCAGACCCGCTTGCAGACAAAATTCTTGTATTAAGCGCATTGCTTTGCTTTGTGCAAACAGGTTGGTGCGACTGCATCGCAGTTATTATCGTACTTTTCAGAGAATTTTCAGTAACCTCTATCCGCCTTGTTGCCGCCTCAAAAGGCAAAGTCGTTGCCGCAAATATTTTCGGCAAAATCAAAACCGTAACCCAGCTTGTAGCTATTATTGCCGTACTGTTAATGCAGTTTTTAATTGAATTATTTACCGTAAAATCTGCATTTTCCGTTGATACAATTTTGTATCTCCAAGGCATATTTACAGTAGTTTCACTTTGCCTTATTTGGATTTCAACAATTATGGCTCTTGTTTCGGGCGTAATTTATATTGTTCAGAACAAGCAGTTTATAGCAGACATGTAAAAAATCAACACCACATCGGATGTGATACTTTGTTTAAAACACTAAAGGCCGACCTTGACGCCGTTATGGAGCGTGACCCTGCCGCAAGAAACCGAGCCGAAGTATTCTTTTTATACTCGGGTTTTAAGGCTGTGCGCTCTCACCGTAAGGCTAATTGGTTTTTAAGGCACAATATGAAGTTTATTGCCCGCTGGATTTCACAGCGCAGCAGGCATAAAACAGGAATAGAAATACACCCGGGAGCTACCATAGGCAAGGGATTATTTATTGACCACGGTATGGGCGTAGTTATCGGTGAAACAACTATCATCGGCGACAACTGCACAATTTATCAGAATGTAACCCTCGGCGGTACAGGTAAAGATACGGGAAAACGACACCCTACACTCGGCAACAATGTGCTTGTAGGTTCGGGTGCAAAGGTACTCGGCCCGTTTAAAGTCGGAGATAACGCACGAATTGCCGCAGGTGCGGTAGTATTGAGCGAAATTCCGCCGAATGCCACAGCGGTAGGTGTACCTGCCCGTGTGGTGAAAATCAACGGAATACGCAGCGAAACTCTCGACCAGATTCATGTTTCAGACCCTGTCGCACTTGCACTTTGCAGTCTGGAACAAAAAATTACAGATCTACAAAAAGAAATTGACGCTCTAAAGGCAGAAAAGGAAAGCAAAAAGTAAAGGAGCAGTAAAATGATTTTATACAATTCATTGGGACAGACAAAACAGGAATTTATACCTCATACAGCAGGCAAGGTTAATATGTACACCTGCGGCCCTACTGTTTACCACTTTGCCCACATCGGCAACCTTAGAACTTATATTATGGAAGATGTGCTTGAAAAGTACCTTCGTTTTGCGGGATATGATGTTAAGCGTGTTATGAATATCACCGATGTCGGCCACCTTTCAAGCGATGCGGATACAGGCGAGGACAAAATGCTCAAAGGTGCAAAGCGTGAGCACAAGACTGTTATGGAAATCGCAAAGTTTTACACTGACGCATTTTTTGAGGACTGCAAAAAGCTCAACATCAAAAGACCTGATGTTGTAGAGCCTGCAACAAACTGCATTGACGAGTTTATTCATATGGTTTCTGTTCTGCTTGAAAAAGGCTATGCCTATATTGCAGGCGGCAATGTATATTTTGATACTTCAAAACTTGATAATTACTATGTTTTCGGAAATATGAACGAAGATGACCTTGCTGTCGGCGTTCGTGACAGCGTTGAAGAAGACAACAATAAGCGTAATAAAGCGGACTTTGTTCTCTGGTTTACCAAGTCAAAATTTGACTCACAGGAGCTTAAGTGGGAAAGCCCATGGGGCGTCGGTTATCCGGGCTGGCATATTGAATGTTCAGCTATCAGCTGTAAGCACAACGGCGAGTATCTCGACATTCACTGTGGCGGTATTGACAACGCTTTCCCACACCACACCAATGAAATTGCACAGAGCGAGGCTTACCTCGGTCACAAGTGGTGCAAGTATTGGTTCCATGTACTCCACCTCAATGATGCAAGAGGTAAAATGAGTAAATCAAAGGGTGATTTTCTTACTGTATCTTTGCTTGAGAGCAAGGGCTACAATCCGCTTGTTTACCGTTTGTTCTGCTTGCAGAGCCACTACCGCAAGCCGCTTACTTTCTCTTATGACAGTCTTGACAATGCGGCTATCGCTTATGACAAACTCATTAAGAAGATTTCTACACTTTCTCCTGACGGAGAGCCTGATATGGAAGCTGCCAAGCCTTATCTTAATGAATTTAATGACGCTCTCGGCAACGACCTTAACACTTCACTCGGTCTTACTGCCGTTTACAGCGTATTAAAAGGCAATATCAGCGACGCAACTAAACTTTATCTCATAGGTGAATTTGACAAGGTTCTCTCTCTTGACCTTACAAAAGCACAGGAGAATAAGTCTGAAAGCCCTGTAAACGAAGAAGTTGAGTCACTTATTGCACAGCGTACAGAGGCTCGTAAAAACAAAGACTGGGCAACTGCCGACGCTATCCGTGACAAACTTAAAGAAATGAAAGTTGTTGTGGAAGATACAAAAGACGGCATTAAGTGGCATTTTGAAAACTGATTTTAAAAACGAATAGAATAAAATAAAAATCCCTTTCATATACTTTGACATAAGCAAAGTCAATATGGAGGGGATTTTATGCGTCTTTATATAATAACAAAACGAACCTTATTTTCAATTGGATTTTGTCTGCTGATTGGTGTAATTGCGGGCGGAATTGCTTTGACTTCTACCGTACAGGCAATTCAGACCGCAAGCGCACAGCGAGAAATCCCCATTTACTGCGTTGATACAGACAAAAAGCAGGTAGCGCTGTCTTTTGACGCCGCATGGGGCAACGAGCAAACCGAGCATTTGCTTGATATTCTCGATAAATACAATGTAAAAACAACATTTTTCCTTGTCGGCGACTGGGTGGAAAAATACCCCGAATCAGTCAAGGAAATTGCAAAGCGAGGGCACGATGTGGGCAATCACAGCAATACGCATCCGCATATGACGCAAATGTCGGTTGATGATATGAACACTCAGATACAGACCTGCAACGAAAAGATTAAGGCTTTAACGGGCAACTGCCCAACCCTGTTTCGTGCTCCTTACGGTGACTACAACAACGATGTGGTAAAAACGGTAAAAGCTAATAATATGTACTGCGTGCAGTGGGATGTTGACAGTCTTGATTGGAAAGACCCTACTCCAAATCAGATTACCCTGAACATAACAAATAAACTTAAAGACGGCAGTATTATACTTATGCATAACGGCGCAACAAATACACCCGAAGCTCTGCCAATGGTAATTGAGGCTATAAAAGCACAGGGATACGAAATAGTGCCTATAAGCCAAATTTTGTTAAAAGGCAATTACACAACCGATGTACAAGGTAAAATGCTCCCTGCTCAAAATGCTACATCATAATGTTTTAGCGAAGTAACAATCAGGCAACCACTAAGCTATATGCCAAAATTATAAACATTTGGTCTGAATTTTTAATTATACCTCTTAAATTCTTCTCTGATTAACAGCAAAAAGCCTCCGCAATCAAGCGGAGGCTGATTTTATGGGATTTATTCTGCAACCTGATTAATAATAGCAAACTGATAAGCTGTAATCAGGTTAGCTCTCTGTCGCCAAAGAGTCAAAAGCTATTTGTATCATAGAGCAATGTAAGCTGATCAAGTTATCCGTTAATCCGGTTGAGCTTATTCTTTGTTGCGGTTGAAAGCTTTGCGTTTGCAAACTCACCGTTAAGTATAGCGTCTTTCAAAGCCTTTCTCTGCTCGCTTGTAACAGTCACCTTTGGAATATCCTGCGGCTTTGCAAGTGAATATGTGCTTGTGCTGTCTGAAGTTATTGATGCAGCCACAATGGCATTGTCAATAAGTTTATTATTATATATTAAATGTTAAAACAAAAATTCCCTTACAAACCGATATAAATTTAACCTAACCGGTCTGTAAGGAAGTTTTTATTAAATTACATTAAATTTTACTTTAAAGTATTAATACACTGTTTAAAAGTTTCAATAACATACCATGCGTCATCGTCCGACATGGTTGTATTGAGCGGAAGTGTAAGCTGATTTTTATGCATATTATAGGTATTCGGATAATCCGAAATCTTAAAGCCTCTCTTTTTGTATGCGGAAAGCATTGGGAGTGGCTTAAAGTGAACATTGCACATAACACCGTTTTCCGCCATCATATTGTAGAACTTGTTACGATACTCGTCATCTTTTCCGATAAAGCGTACAAAATACAAATGACCGCTGCTCCTGTGATTTTCGTCGCAATGGTTAAGCACCTGAATAGGCAAATCCTTAAATTCCTCGTTATACACACGGATAAGCTCGTGACGGCGTTCAAGGATTTTTTCGTATCTTTGCAGCTGAACCACACCGAGTGCCGCAAGAACATCCGGCATATTACATTTATATTGAGTATCCACAACATCATATTCCCAAGACGCTACCTTGTTCTTCTGATAAGCGTCCTTTGTCTGACCGTGAAGTGACAAAAGCATATACTGCTTGTATATGTCGTCCTCGTCAAGCCATTCGTGCGGACGGTGAACGGCTGCGCCGCCCTCAGCAGTAGTCATATTTTTAACTGCGTGAAAACTGAAGTTTGTAAAATCGGCAATTTCTCCGCACATTTTGCCTTTTCTTCTTGCGCCAAAGGCATGTGCGCCGTCTGCCATAACAATTACTCTTCCGAATTTCTCCTGAATTTCATTCTTTGGCTTAAACACGCTTTTCTGTCGTTCAACAGCCTCAAAAATTCTGTCATAATCGCAGATAACACCCGCAAGGTCAACAGGAATGATTGCCTTTGTGTTGTGATTTATGGCAGCCTCCATTTTGTCATAATCCATCTCAAAGCTGCCGCTTTTGCAGTCAATCATAACGGGCTTTGCACCGACATGATAAACTATAGACGCTGTAGCTGTGTAAGTATATGCAGGTAAAATTACCTCGTCGCCCGGTCCGATACCGAGAATACGAAGTGTAAGTTCTGCGCAAGAGGTTTGTGAAGAAAGGCAAGCCGCACGCTCAACATTGCAATATTCTGCAATACGGCTTTCAAAAAGTTTTGTTTCGGGACCTGTAGTAATCCAGCCCGACTTTAAAACCTTTACAACCTCGTCAATTTCAGCCTGTGTAATATCAGGCGGCGAAAACGGAATTTTTCTCATTTCAACTTCTCCTTGTAACGGGATATTCAGTGAAAACAATAAGTATATAAAAATACTATAAAATCTATATTTGTAATTAAATGCTAAACTTCATTATACATCATATGTTTATAAAAGTAAAGCAAACAAATTGACTTTTCACTGATTTTGTTCACTATTTTTTAATTTTTCCCTCTCCTGTGCCTGTTTTTTAAGTAAATATTTATTCTTTGTTGCCATTCCGCCTCTTATATGTCTTTCGCTTTTGTTGGTTTCGAGTATTTGCCGCACCTCTCTGTACAATGCAGGATTTACCTTTCTTAATCTTTGGCTTACATCTTTATGTACTGTTGACTTTGAAATTCCGAATTTTTTAGCGGCTTTTCTTACGGTTGCCTTGCTTTCTATTATATATTCGCCGAGCATTGCCGCCCGTTCCTCAACTATACCTTTCATAAATTCCCCTCCGAATGGTTTATGGTAAATTATATGAAAGTGGCAACTTGTGTATGCAAGATAATATCATTTGTGGAAATCAGACATTTTGTTACAGAATATTTATGTAAAAGCAACACAGAAATTGCGGCTTTTGTAGATAATAATAAAAAGAAGCGGCAAAGTTTGTGAGTTTATTTGCCTTGTTATATATTTATATTTATGCTAAAATGTAAATAGTAAATAAAACATTTTTAGTTACTATGTTCAAAATAAAGGAGGCTGTAATTATGAAAAAACACAGTCGCTTATACAAAATGTTATCTGTTTTTTCAGCACTTGCAATTACTGCGCCTATGTTTGTAATCTCCGCATCAGCCTCTGTGAACGATTCCTCTGTAGGCAACCCAAACTATATTTCATATAATCAGGATTTTTACAATTCAAACTCCGAGCTTTGCAATACCCTTATAGACAGTATGGAAAATTTGAACAGCGAAATTGATGTTGAAAAATATCAATTATCTATAAATGATATAAAAACAGCTATGCGCACGGTATTGGAAATAAGCCCCGACCTTTTCTATGTAAGCAAAACCACCTACGGTCTTGCAATCGGTTCTTGCGTAGCAAGAGTTATTCCTACATATATATATTCAAACGAACAGATTGTACAAATGAGAAGCGAGCTTGAAAGCAAGACAAATGAAATTCTTGCAAAAATTCAGCCGAATATGACTGATTTTCAAAAAGCCGCAATAATTCACGATGAAATTGTACTTAACTGTGAATACTCAAATTCACCTGACGCACAATATACCCGTACTTCCGTTTATGATTGTATTGTAAACGGATATGCAAATTGCCAGGGCTATGCAAGCTCAATGTCTTATTTGCTTGAAAAAGTAGGTATTAATTCCGAAATTGTTGAATCCTCTCAAATGAATCATATTTGGAATCTCGCTGAAATTGGCGGAAATTATTATCATATTGACGCTACATTTGATGATCCTACGCCCGACAGATACGGTTTTGTATCACACAAATATTTTCTGTTGAGCGACAGCGCAATTAAAACATCGTCGGATATTTCGGTGCATTACGGATTTAAAACAAACAATTCTTGTACCGGCACCGCTTATGATAACTCATATTACAAAAATCTTAACACAAAATTCTGTTACTCAAATAATCTTTTTTATGCCGCAGACAATAGCAACAGCGGTAAAAACTCAAAAAAACTTGTTGCTTTCAATCCCGAAACCGGTTATGCAGAACCTGTAGCGGATATTTCCGATAAATGGTACACTAACGGCGGTTTAAGCTATTGGCACGACAGTTTTGTAAGTACAGACGAATACAACGGCAATATCTATTTTAACCTTAACAATTTTGTATGCAAATACAATACTGCAAACGGAACGGTAACCCAAGTTACAAATAAAATCAATACTTCAAACTATGCATACATCTATGGTATGAAAGTTGATAACGACGGAAATTTTCTTGCAGATGTAAAAAAATCCCCGTTTGACGATGCAAATATTATTAAACTTAATGTTTTGCCTGAAAACAAACAGGAAAAACTTGATATTGGTTTTGGCAAAGTAAACACTGATTTGTTAATTCCTCCTAAATTTTTATTAGGTGATATTAATGAGGACGGCAATCTTTCAATTCTTGATGTTACTCTTTTACAAATGATTTGCACAAATTCACTTGATGCAAAAGAATCGCAAAAACTTGCGGCGGACTATAACGCTGACGGACAAATTGATGTTAATGATGCAACCGCATTGCAAATTTATATTTCTAAAAACAGTTAGTAGTTTTTTCATTTTATACCATTTTTCCGAAAAGACATCTTCAAGTAATGAGGGTGTCTTTTTTATTCCGTTTTTATATCGGAGTAAAGGAGTTAAAATAAGGTTTAGCAAAATACTTTGTTATAGTCTTATATTTTTTGTAATACTATGTTAAACCATAATATTCCCACTTAAAAAAAGTACAAAAGCAAAACTCCGCACAGGTCAGCCGACAACCTATGCGGAGCGTAATTTTATATTATTTTTCTGTTTTACTGTCTGTAGTATTTGATTCTCTCTTAATCATTTTTCCGTTGACAAAGACATAATCATTACTGCTGTCTGCTCTTTCGACTGCCTGCTGTTCAACTATTTTCTCTACTTTTTCTTCAAATTCTTTATCAACCAATAAATCTTTACCTGTAAAAGAACCAACATTTTCCTGTAATCCCTTTGCTATTATGACATTCACACCATAAGTTGCTATCAAGGGATAGAATAAAACCGCAACTGTTATTGCAATCACCAGCATTGCTCCCTCTGCTGCGGCAATCCATAATATAAAACCAAGCGATACAGCAATAAAGAAAAGCATTGCAAGAATATTTTTAAGGATATTACCGAAAACAAGTATAAAAGAATTTTTATAAATATCTGATATTTTCAGTTCATACGTAACCGACATTATCGGCACATAAAACATCATAGATGTAAGAATAAGCGAAAACAGAACATATACGGTAAGCATTGAACCGTATGCAAGACTTGAACCGAGCAATGAAAAATAATACATAAACGCAAATATCGAACAAGCAATAATTGCGTAAGTAACAACTCCGTGCAATAAAAACGCCTTAAAATTCTCTTTAACTGTACCGAAAAATGTTTTTGCAACCGGTACATCCTTTTTTTCAATTCCTATTTTTCGCACCGTCATAACAAGTCCTGCAAAAAACGGCATTGACGGAATAATTCCCAGACACCATACTATAATATTGTTAAAACCCGTAAGATAACCTATCAAAACAAACAACGCCGTAAATGCCGCAAACGCAACTGCATTGATAAGTTGGGCAAGCAGTAATTTGGGAAATTCAGTAAAAAACCGTGCAAAAGCACTATTTGAAAAACTGTTCATAAAAACCTTCTCTTTTAAAAGATATTAATACAATTCTACCACATTATAAGCTTTTATAGCAATAGTAATTTAACATTAATAAATTACAAAACTGTAAATTCAACCGATTATTTATGCTGTTTTGATATGATTACGGCGAAACAAGTCAGATTTTCACTGCAAAACTTGCCGTAATTTTTTGTAATTATTCATTTTATGCAACACCATGTTTTAAAAACAGATATAAATTTTTTAAACTTTTTTCAAAAAACTCTTGCAACTGTGACAAAAATATGTTATCCTTGTGATAACGAAGAAAAGCAAGGATTGCTTTTCACAATGCTCGCAAAGAGTAAATAATTGAAATTAAGGTGAAAATTATGAAAAAGTCAACAATCATAAGAGCATCTGCTCTTTCCGTTGCTGCTCTCATGGCTGCAACATCACTCGTAGGCTGCGGCGGCAACTCAAGTTCAAGCGACAGCGGTAGCAAATCAGACGGCGCTAAAAAAGGTTCGGTTTATTATTTAAACTTTAAACCTGAGCAGGACAAGGATTGGCAGGCTTTAGCAGCTAAGTACACAGAAGAAACAGGCGTTAAGGTTACTGTTGAAACTGCTGCCGAGGGTACATACGAATCAACCCTTACAGCTGCAATGGATAAGGACAACGCTCCTACACTCTTCCAGGTAAACGGCCCTGTAGGTCTTGCAAACTGGAAAGATTATTGCTATGACCTTAAAGATTCACAGCTTTATTCACAGCTAACAAATCAGGATTTTGCTCTTAAAGAAGGCGACAGCGTTTACGGCATTGCTTATGTTGTAGAAACATACGGTATTATTTACAACAAGACACTTCTTAAGAAATATTTTGATTCTGATTTTGCAACAATTAAATCAATTGACAAGCTCAACAACTTTGCAGCTTTAAAGACTGTTGCAGACGAAATTCAGGCTCACGCTTCTGACCTTGGCGTTAAGGGCGCATTCACATCGGCAGGTATGGATTCATCTTCAGACTGGAGATTCAAGACTCACCTTGCTAACCTCCCAATCTACTATGAGTACAAGGCAGACGGCATTACTTCAACAGACGCTATCAAGGGTACATACCTTGACAACTACAAGAACATCTTTGATCTTTACATCACAGATTCAACTTGTGCTCCGACTGATCTTGCAAACAAGACAGCTACAGACGCTGTAACAGAGTTTACATCAGGCGAGGCTGTATTCTATCAGAACGGTACTTGGGAATACACAGGTATTAAGGACGCAGGTCTTACAGACGACGATCTCGGTATGCTCCCGATTTACATCGGTGTTGACGGCGAAGAGAACCAGGGACTTTGCACAGGTTCTGAGAACTACTGGTGTGTAAACAAAAACGCAAGTGAAGATGACATCAACGCAACACTTGATTTCTTAGACTGGTGTGTAACAAGCGAAGCAGGTACATCTGCAATGGCTGACAATATGGGCTTTGTAATTCCTTTCAAGAACGCTAAGGAAGCTACAAATGTATTTGTAAAGGCTGATGCTGAATACACAGCAGCAGGCAAAACTCCGGTAAGTTGGAACTTTACAACAATGCCAAGTGAAGACTGGAAAAACGGCGTAGGTACAGCTCTTACACAGTATGCAGCAGGCACAGGCTCATGGGATGATGTTAAGACAGCATTCGTACAGGGCTGGGCTACAGAATACGCTAAGGCTAACGGCTAATCCGTAAATCCATTAATCATTAAAGGTTAAAATGTATGGCAGGGGAGGCGGCATCGTCTTCCCTGTTTTTTTGACAGAAAGTTTGACAGAAAGGTAAAAATATGTTTAAAAAACGCAGCAGAAAAATATATTTTCTTGTTTTTGTTGTGCCTACTCTTATTGCTTTTATGATCGGCTTTATATACCCATTCTTTCAGGGCATATACCTTTCGTTCTGTAAATTTCGTACAACAAGTAATGCAACCTGGGTAGGTTTTGACAACTACATAAAAGCTTTTCAGAACGAATCGTTTATCCGCTCATTCTGGTTTACCGCACTTTTTGTGGTAGTATCGGTAATTCTCATTAACGCAATCGCTTTCTTTGTCGCCTATGCTCTTACGCTTGGCATAAGAGGCTCAAATGTTTTCAGAACCGTGTTCTTTATGCCAAACCTTATTGGCGGTATTATTCTCGGTTACATTTGGAAACTTATATTTGACGGTATTTTACAGAATTTCGGCACAAACATTGTGCTTGATGCTAACTTCGGCTTTTGGGGACTTATAATTCTTATGTGCTGGCAGCAAGCCGGATATATGATGATTATTTACATAGCCGGTTTCCAAAGCGTTCCGTCCGACCTCTATGAAGCAGCAAAAATAGACGGTGCAAACAAAAAGCAGTTACTTACAAATGTAACTCTTCCAATGATGGCTCCATCAATTACAATTTGTACATTCCTTACACTTACAAACTCATTTAAATTGTTTGACCAGAACCTTGCCCTCACAGGCGGTGCTCCGGGCGTTCTATCTGAAACAAGCGGTACAATGATTTATCAGACACAGATGATGGCTCTCAATATTTACAACACATTCTACGCTAACCAGAACTCAAGAGGTGTTGGACAGGCTGAGGCTGTAATCTTCTTTGTAATTGTTGTAATTATAGCACTTGCACAGCTTTACTTTACAAGAAAGAGGGAGGTGCAGCAGTAATGGCTAACGAAACAACTAAAGTTGCTCCTGCAACAAAAGTTAAGGCTAAAAAAGAAAAGCCGCCTAAGAAAAAGCAAACAAAGGGTATGAAAATACTCACAGTTATTTTTTCAATAATTTCTGTATTTTATGTTGCACCTGTTTTTATTGTTCTTATGAACTCGTTTAAAACAAATGCAGGTATCAGTAAGTATCCGTTTGCATTGCCGAATGCAGAAACTTTTTACGGACTTAAGAGCTATATTACAGGTATGTTCTTCGGTAACTTCCCATTTTGGAAAACCATTTTATGCTCACTTTTTATTACCGTTGGCGGTGTATTTCTGATTTTGCTCTGCACATCAATGTGTGCATGGTATTTACAGAGATCAAACTCAATTATCTGCAAAATCATCTACTACTTCTGCATTTTCTCAATGGTAGTACCTTTCCAGATGGTTATGTTTACTCTTGCAAAAACAGCCGACAACCTTCACCTCACAAACCCTGTAGGTATTCTTGTAATTTACCTCGGTTTCGGTGCAGGTCTTGCGGTATTTATGTTCTCGGGGTTTGTAAAATCAATTCCGATTGAAATTGAAGAGGCAGCCGATGTTGACGGTGCAGGTCCGCTAAAAACTTTCTTCGGCATAGTTCTTCCGATTATGAAACCGACATTTATTTCGGTTGGTATTCTCGAAACAATGTGGATCTGGAACGACTATCTTCTCCCTTATCTTATTCTTGATAAGTCGCTTTACAAAACCATTCCTATTCATATTCAGTATCTTAACGGCAGCTACGGTCACACAGACACAAGTGCCATTATGGCGCTTATCGTGCTAAGTATTATTCCGATAATTATTTTCTACTTTGCTTGTCAGAAATATATCATCGAAGGCGTTGTAGCCGGTGCCGTAAAGGGTTAAAAATTTTTCAGGACATTTCCAATGTGGAAATGTCCTGATTTTTTGTATAAGCAAAGCCGAACTCAATCAAGAGCTCGGCTTTATTTTAATTCTTCTGATTTTGTCTTAGTGTACCGTTGCGATAGGCTTTTATTAGGTCTTTTAAATCTTTTATGTTCTCTCGTATTTTTTTGCCGTTGTCGGTGTCCCCCACAAGTATTCGCTTTTGGCTTACTTCAGTTGCCACCTGATTGGTCTGCATATCTCTGCCGCTGCGGATTGTATAATCAACCGATTTAAACGGCTCGTGAGCGGTCAGCATTAAACCGTATGAATTATAAATCAGCGTATAACCCGCAATACCCGTAACTTTATGATACGGTTGAGAAAATCCGCCGTCAATTATAATAACCTTGCCGTTACATTTAACGGGGCTTTCGCCCTCTGTATGGTGAATAGGCACATGACCGTTTATAATATGAGCATTGTCGCCCTTTATACCGAACATTTTAAAAATTCTGTCTACAACCTCTTCATCATTAAATAGTCTGTAATAAACATCTTTTATTTCTTTATGGGTGCTCTCGTCTGCGATAAAATACCGTTCAAATGTAGTCATTTTATCCCTGCCGTACAGCGGAGAATCCGCACCGTTCCACAAGAACCACAAAATGTCCCTGCCCACTCGCTTTTCTTCTTCATTCACGGAGAAAAACGCTTTTCTGGCGCAGCGCTCAAGTTCATCGTAAAGTTCTTTTCCGCATAAATCTTCACCAAAAAGATTTATATTTCTGAAACTGCCGTCCTCATTCATCGGAATACAACCGTGGAAAAGCAGATTATTATTGCAAACCTTATAAAGACTTCCTTTTTGCAAAAGTAAATTAATATGTGATTTCAGCTTTGAACAGTTCACAAATGAATTGCATAGCTTTGCAATTACCGACTGTTCTTCACTTGTAAGCTCATAAGGATTATTAAAATCAATTGTCGGGAAATATCGGTCAAGCATAGGATATTCCTTACCGTCAATTGTAACCGTTCCTTTGTCTGCGTCAATTTTGTCAAGCAAGCGTCTGTTATCCATATTATACTCGGGATGTTTTGCTATTAACTGTCCCTCAAGTTTAAACTGAATAATCGTAATCGCCTTGTGCATTTTCATTGCGAGCACAGTTTGAGTATCCATTTCACTGCCATGGCGACTGCGAATTGTAAACTGAGCGCAGGGGTCATCTGCATAGGTTTCCATTGCAAAAAGCACGAGCGGCATCATACTGATTCCGTAACCGTTTTCAAGTACAGAGAGATTATCGTACAAAAGGCTTGTGCGCACAATATTTGCAATGCAGGCGGTCTGCCCTGCAAAAGCGCCCATCCACAGCACATCATGATTGCCCCACTGAATATCAAGAGAGTGATAATTGAGCAGGCTGTCCATAACAAAGTGCGAGCCATAGCCTCTGTCATAAATATCGCCGATAATATGCAGATGGTCGATAACAAGCCTTTGAATAAGATTTGACATCTCAACTATAAACTCGTCCGCACAACCTATCTCTATAATTGTATTTATAATTTCATCATAATAAGCCTTTTTATTAAGAACTTCTTTTTTCTCGGTAATAAGCTCCTCAATAACATATCTGAAATTTTCAGGCATAGCTTTTCTGACCTTTGAGCGTGTGTATTTTGAAGATACAATCTGACACACAGACACAAGTCTGTATAAGGTGGTGCGATACCAACTGCTGTCGGCTCTGCCCTGATTTTTTACATACTGTAATTTTTCTGACGGATAATAAATGAGTGAAGCCAAATCTTCTTTTTGGTCTTCAAAAAGAGTATCGCCGAAGACATCGTCAATCTTTTTCATCACAGCGCCCGACCCGTTGCGCAGTACATGGGCAAAGGCTTTGTATTCGCCGTGAATATCAGACAAAAAATGCTCTGTACCCTTTGGCAAATTTAAAATTGACTGCAAATTAATAATTTCCGTTGCAGCACTGTCTATGGTCGGATATTGCTTTGAAAGGCATTCCAAAAATCTTATTTTTTCCATAAATTCACCGCCAATTTCATTATACCCTTATTATATATTCAATTCTTGCATAATTCAATATTTTTATAAAAATCAATAAATCTGTTATGCCGAAAGTCAATAGCAAACGCTTTAGATTTTACAATTTGCATTATTCAGGATATTGAACAAAATCAATATAAAATGTATAATAAAATAAAATTCAACAATACTTGGAGGCATACAATGTCTGAAAAACGAAAATACACACTCGGAGAAGAAATTTTTAACTCTGTATCGCACGGTGTGGGCGCTTGCCTGTCTGTTGCCGGAACAGCAGTAATGATAGTCGCCTCGGTAATCCACACCGATGTATGGGGAATTGTCAGCTCGTGTATATACGGTGCTTCGCTGATTATTCTTTACACAATGTCAACTCTTTATCATTCGTTTACAAACAAAAAAGCCAAGGCTTTTTTCAGAATAATGGACCACAATACAATTTTTCTGCTGATTGCGGGAACATACACACCCATTACTCTTTACTATCTGCAAGGCGCAGTAGGTTGGATATTATTCGGAATAGTGTGGGGTGCGGCAATATTCGGAATTGTAATGAATTCAATTAACCTTGAAAAAGCACGAATACCGTCAATTTTCTGCTATGTGGCAATGGGATGGGTAATAATCTTTGCCATAAAACCGCTTATTGCATCAATGCCGAGTATTTCACTTGTATTTTTAATAATCGGCGGAGCTTTCTATACACTCGGAATTATATTTTACGCAATAAAAAAGGTAAAATACTTTCACTCAATATGGCATCTCTTCACCATTGCAGGCAGTGTTTTTCACTACTTTGCAATCTTACTCGGATTCTGGAATATATAACAAAAAGCGACTGTCTGCGGGCAGTCGTTTTTCATTGAAGCAGCGTTTGCAAACCGATAATTAATCCTATATTTTTCGGCTCTATGTCAATAGTTGGGGTAAATCCGAAAAATAAGAAAGATTCTTTATCAAAAGTTGGGGGAAATTATGATTTTCGCACAAATTAAGCGAAATAATTTTTAAATTCAGGTCAAGCCTTTTATAATTGCTCGATAAAGCAATTTGCTAAATCATAATAACTCAACCGTTAATGAATAACCGTTACTCTTCTTCCGGGTAGGTCATTCCCCATTCTTTGCGAATATCGGTCATAATTTTCATTACATCTCTTGTAAAATCAAGGTGCATTAAGTCAGCGTTACCTGCAACCGTTTGCTCCATATCTTCAACTTCATAAAGCAGGGCATTCTTGGTTTCGCCCTCACTTACAGTTTCTGTATGTCCGTCATCTGTGTATGTTATAACCGCTTTCTGTCCTCTCGGATATTCAAAAATTTCAACATATCCTTTGTCAAAAGCAATTGTGCCACGCTTTGGCTGTTTTGCGTGCAGTGAAAGTATCACAGACGCCATCTCTTCCTCTTTGTTTTTAAGAAGAATACTTGCCTGTTCATCAACTCCCGTTTGCGCATATTTGACTTGTGAGAGCACTTCGTTGGGGCAAGAGGTCATAAACCATCTTACAAAAGAAAGCGCATATACACCAATATCAAGCATTGCACCGCCCGCAAGATTTCTGTTAAAAAATCTGTTTTTCATATTATATTCTTTGTAACTGCCAAAATTCATCTGCAAAAGTCTTAACTCGCCCAAATCGCCCGACTGTATTTTTTCGTTGAGCGCTTTATAAATCGGCATATGGTAAATTGTCATAGCCTCGGCAAGCACAACATTATTTTCCTTTGCAAGTTTTATTGCCTCTTCAAGTTCTTCCGAATTAAGCGTTATTGATTTTTCGCAAAGCACATGCTTTTTCGCTTTCAGCGCCTTTCTTAAATAAGAAATATGTGTATTATGCGGTGTAGAAATGTAAATAATATCAACATTTTCATCTTCAAACAGCTCGTCAATGCTGTTATAAACCTTTTCAATACCGTACTTTTCGGCAAAAGCAACCGCTTTTTCGTGAGTTCTGTTTGCCACAGAGTACAGCTTTTGTCCACGGCTCTGCATTGCTTGCGCAAGCTCGTTTGCAATTACACCGCAACCAAGTGTTGCCCAATTAAATGTCTTCATCATCACCATCTCCGTTTCATAATATAATACTTTCGTATTACAAAATCAGTATAGCATTACAAACGGCAATTGTAAATGTAACTGATGTTAATAATAAGTCAAATTTTGCTTTTTCATTTATAATAATTGCAGATTTTGATAATATCATTTATAATTATACCAGGAAATAAATAACGAAGATGTAATTACAACTTCCACACCTTCTCCGATAGATCAAACCGAAGCAAAAGAAAATGCTTATTATGACTTTTGGAACCTTGAATAAAATCAATCCGCTAAAATAATTTAACCTAAAGCCTAAAACCGCCGCTCAGATTTTTACTGAGCGGCGGTTTACTGTCTTAATTATTGATATTGTTTTGAATATTTGGATAATATTTTTAGAATCACATATTATTCCATTCACGCATAACCTTTCTTAATTTTAAATCAATATCAATTCTTGTCTGCCGACATTCATCGGCATGCTCTTTAGCTGATTTAAAAATAAATTTCATAACAAATTTTGAAAAGCCCGGCACAAGTAATTTAATTAATGTTTCAGGGAACACAAAATGAGTGCCGTATTTGTACACAAGCACCTCGTAATCACACTTATGAGGTGTTTTCTTTAATCGCTCGTCCATTCGTCTTATATACTTTCCCGTATTCCATAAAGTATCGTCATCTGCGCCGATTAAACATAACTTTCCGCAAATATTTTCAACCTTAATCATTTCTTTTTCGGTGAGATTATACGCTTTTTCGGAATCATCAAAAAGTTTTCTTGAACACAGCATATTGCCTGTTCCTTTTGTTTCCTGTTCTATCACTTTCCAATAATCAGGGTGTTTATACACAAAAGGCATATAACCAAGAGGTTTTCCATGCCACGATAATGTAGATTCACCCTCAATAGGCCATTCTTTACAGCCATCTTTATTACCTTGCATAAACCCCTGCCATACAAAGTCGCTTGGCGTCATTGCAACGGTTAAAGTAATATCAGAAAAATAAGATGCCGCCACCAAAGCAAGCATAAGCAACATACAGGCAAAAATAAAAATCCGTCCTCAATGAGAACGGATTTTGGTGGGAGAAGGTGGATTCGAACCACCGAAGTCAGTGACAACAGATTTACAGTCTGCCCCCTTTGGCCACTCGGGAATTCTCCCATATGTAAAGCCTACTGCCTAAACAGTAGGCTTCTTTTGGAGCTGGTGGACGGACTTGAACCCCCGACCTGCTGATTACAAATCAGCTGCTCTACCAACTGAGCTACACCAGCGTTTTTCGCTGTTTCACAAGAGATTTTGTTTTGTTTTTGTATCTCTCGTTGACTGCTCATATATAATACCATACGAGGTTCCAAATGTCAACACTTTTTTCAAACTTTTTTAAAAAATTTCAAAAAAGTTCTTCAGCCCCACAAAAGCGGCTTAAATCCTTTCGTTTTCTTTGTATATAAAAATAAAAAACACCGCAAAGGGTGTTTTTTATTTTTTGGCCCACCCGAAGTACTCTTTCTTATTCTTTTACTCTCTGCCTCGTATATAACGGCTTGTTCTCAATTATAATATCATCAACGCTCCTCCCTAAAAACAGTCCACCGGACTGTTTTCTTAACGGTCGGCTTCAAATCCCTTCGTTTTCTTTGTATATAAAAATAAAAAACACCTCAAAGGGTGTTTTTTATTTTTTGGCCCACCCGAAGTACTCTTTCTTATTCTTTTACTTTCTGCCTCGTATATAACGGCTTGTTCTCAATTATAATATCATCAACGCTCCTCCCTAAAAACAGTCCACCGGACTGTTTTCTTAACGGTCGGCTTCAAATCCCTTCGTTTTCTTTGTATATAAAAATAAAAAACACCTCAAAGGGTGTTTTTTATTTTTTGGCCCACCCGAAGTACTCTTTCTTATTCTTTTACTTTCTGCCTCGTATATAACGGCTTGTTCTCAATTATAATATCATCAACGCTCCTCCCTAAAAACAGTCCACCGGACTGTTTTCTTAACGGTCGGCTTCAAATCCCTTTGTTTTCTTTGTATATAAAAATAAAAAACACCGCAAAGGATGTTTTTTATTTTTTGGCCCACCCGAAGGGATTTGAACCCCCATTCTCCAGAATCGGAATCTGTTGCGTTATCCAATTGCGCCACGGATGGATATTCAGCCGTATTTTCATACGGCTTTTTATATTTAATTAATCTGAAAGTTCTTCCCAAATTGCGTACTGCTCTTCCTGCTCTTTTTGGAGATCCTCAAGCTTTTTGGTAAGTTCAATCAGCTTTTCGTAATCTGCCGCCACATCTTCGCTTGAAAGCAACTCCTGAGTTTGAGCAATCTCTACGTCAAGTCTTTCAATAGCCTCTTCTGCCTTTTTAAGTCTTGTCTGTCTTTTTCGCTCCTCGCTCTGTCTTTGCTTTTGCAGGAAATAATCATTCTGCGGTTTTTCTTTCTTTACCGCAACCTCTGCTTTAGCCTCTGTCTGCTCGGTTCTTATATGCTCAACATAATAATCGTAATTGCCGAGATATTCGGTTATACCGTTCTTATCAAGCACAAGCACTCTATCTGCCAACTTATTGATAAAATAACGGTCATGGCTGATTATGAGCAAAGTACCGCTATAGTCGGCAAGTGTTTTTTCGAGTTCTTCTCTTGATGCCGAATCAAGGTGGTTTGTAGGCTCGTCAAGCAAAAGGAAGTTACTGCCCTTAAGCATAAGTTTTGCAAGCGAAATTCTCGCTCTTTCGCCGCCGCTCATTTTTGAAAGAGGTTTAAATACCTCGTCACCTCTGAAAAGGAATGATGCAAGCGCACTTCGCACCTCTGTTTGAGTCATCTGAGGAAAAGTATCCCATATTTCATCTACGGCGGTATTTTCAAGGTTAAGGTTTTGCTGTAACTGGTCAAAGTAACCTACCGTTACATTTGTACCGTACTCGTACTCGCCGCTGTCCTGCGGGCATTTTCCCATTAAAATTCTGAACAGAGTTGTTTTTCCGCAGCCGTTACCGCCGAGAATAAATACTTTCTCGCCCTTTCTGATATGTATGTTTACATCAGAAAACAGCTTTTTATCTCCGAAAGATTTTGAAAGATTACTGCACATAAGAACATCATTGCCGCTTTCAATCTTCGGAGTAAATCTCATTTTTACGGTATCAAGCTCGCTTTCAGGCTTAACAAGCTGTGCCTTTATGCGGTCAGCCTCTTTTTGCTTGCTTGCGGCAGTAATAAAGTTTCTTTCTCTGCCCCAGCGTTTCTGCTGTTCTACTATGCCCTCTATACGCTTAATTTCGTTTAAGTCATTTTCATATTTATTCTTTAAAGACTCGTTATATGCCTCTTTTTTCTTGATAAATTCAGAGTACGAACCTTTATAGCACATTGTTTTGCAGTGCTCAAGTTCAATCGTCTTATTCGTTACATTATCAAGAAAATATCGGTCATGGCTAATGATTATCATTGCGCCCTTAAAATCACGCAAAAAGCTCTCAAGCCAATTTACTGCGCTTATATCAAGGTGGTTTGTAGGCTCGTCAAGCAAAAGGAAGTTGCTTTTTGAAAGCAAAAGTTTTGCAAGGCTTAATTTTGAACGCTGACCGCCGCTTAAATTTCCGACAGGCATATCAAGCTCCGCCTCTGTAAAGCCGAGCCCGAGCAAAGCCGAGCGTGTGCGGCTTTTGTATGTAAGTCCGCCAAGTCTTTCAAACTCGTCAATAAGCCTTGTCTGGCGTTCTACAAGCGCATTTAAGTCGCCGTCTTTATTTTCTATCGCATTTGTTACTTCGGCTATCTCCTGCTCTGTATCGGTCAAATAATCGAACACGGACAGCAGTTCGTTATAAATGCTGATTCGTGGATTATTGCAGGCATGCTGCTCCATATAGCCGACAACAGTATCCTTGGCAAAAACCACATTGCCCGATGTAGGTGAAATTTCGCCGTCCAATATTTTAAAGAGAGTTGTTTTGCCCACGCCGTTTGCACCGATAAAGCCAACTTTATCCCTTGACTCTACCTCAAACGATACATCGGTAAACAAATTTCTTTCTATAAATGTCATTGTAAGATTACTTACAGATAATGCGGGCAAAAACAACACCTCCGTCTTTACTCATTCTCTATTATTTTACATTAAAATATGAAAAAGAGCAATACAAAATTGAAAATATGCCAAAGATTTACGAGCATATATATAGAAATACCTACATACAGCATTATGTTTATTATAATACTGTCGCCTGCGTTCGCCCATTTGTTTACCAAGCAGCTCAACAGAATTACCGCAAGGGGAATTACTCCCTTGATTATAATTGTCTGCCAAAAATTGTTTAAAACAGGCTGCATAACAGGATTAGCCTCTGCAAAGTATCCGCTTGCAAGCAAAGCCTCAGTGCATATCCAATCCGTTATATTTAGAAAATACAGAAAAAACATCTTTTGATAAAAGGTGAATTTTATCCTTTTGGGTTTCTCTGCTTTTTCAACTGCCATGTTTATTGCCTCTGACATTAAAAATCACCTCACAACTATTATTTGCTGTGAGGTGGTTAAATATTACGATTTTTTCCATGCAGACGGTGCAAAAAGGAGCAAGAGCGGGTAAATCTCAAGTCTGCCTGCCAGCATATCGAAAATAAATACTATCTTTGACAAAATGCTGAAATCGGCATAATTTCCTACAGGGCCAACCGCACCAAGACCCGGGCCCGTATTGTTAAGATTTGCCGCTACCGCCGTAAAACTTGTTGTAAAGTCCATATTGTCTATGGAAACAAGCAAAAAGCTAATGGCAAACACACCTATATAAAGCACCAAATACATTGAAGTGGTACGCATAATATCGTGATTTACTGCCTTGCCGTCCATTTTTACGAGTTTAACATTTCGTGGGTGTACAAGGAGAGAAAATTCCTTTCTTACCTCCTTAAAAAGCAGGATAATACGGGAAATTTTAAATCCGCCGCCCGTACTGCCCGCCGAAGCACCGATAAATGTAAGAATTATAATAACCGTTTTTGAAAGTTCAGGCCATTTATTAACATCGGTAAGTCCGAAACCTGTTGTAGAAATAATTGATGATACATAGAAAAAGCTCTGATGGAAAGCGTCATACGGCTTGTAAATCGAGCTGATATTAAATGCAATAATTGCAGTTGAAACCGCCACTATTCCAAGGTATATCCACAATTCCTCAAATTTGAGCGATTGTTTGAATTTTCTTGCAATAAGACAGAGATATACCGAGAAATTTATGCCGAACAAAAGCATAAACACGGCAATTACAGTCTGCACATAATAGCTGTCAAAAGCCGCTGCGTTGCTGTTATATATTCCGAATCCGCCTGTACCGGCAGTTGAAAAACTTGTGTTTATTGCCTCAAATACATTAAGACCGCCAAACAAAAGCAAAATAAACTCAAGTGCGGTAAGAGTAATATAAATGCCGTAGAGCATAGTGGCATAATTTCTCATTCGAGGTACAGCCTTGCCTATGATAGGACCGGGGCTTTCTGCTTTCATAAGAAAAATATTCTGCTGACCGCCGAGCTTTGGAATTATGGCGAGCAAAAAGACGATAACGCCCATACCGCCTAACCAGTGAAGAAAACTTCTCCACATAAGCATACCTTTGCTAAGCGCCTCTACATCATTGAGAATTGTTGCGCCGGTTGTAGTGATACCCGATACGGTTTCGTAAAAAGCATCTATAAAAGACGGGATTTCTCCGCTAAGCCAAAACGGCATACAGCCTACAAGCGAAAGCAAAATCCAACTAAGCGCCGTTGATGCAAAACCTGCTTTTTGGTAAAGCACCATATTTTTAGGCTTTTTAACCTTTATAGCAAGTACACCGAGTATTGCGCTTACAACACCGGTAAGCACAAAATACCACGCCTCTTTTTCACCGTAAATTAAAGATGTAATTGTGCCTATCTGCATTGCAACGGCATCAACTATAAGCACCCAACCCAAAATATAAATAATACTTCGTTTATTCATAGTTATTTAACCTCAATGCTTTAAAATATCATCAAGGTCGCTAAGGCCTTTATGCTTAGTAATTACAACTACGGTATCGTCACACATAATTTTATCGCTGCCTTGCGGAAGTATAATTTTTCCGTGACGATTAATGCTGATAACCTGCAAGTTATCTTTTAAATTAAGTTCCTGCAAAGGAATACCCGTTACTCTTGATGTACTGCGCACTCTGAATTCAAGCGCCTCTACAGCGTCATCATTGAGTTTGTACAATGTTTCTACATTACTGCCGAGTGAATTCTGCATTGCACGGATATAACTTGCAATATACTCGCCCGTAAGATTTTTAGGGTGAATAATTGTTTTTATTTTTAAGTTGTGAAGAATTGAGTCAAAAGAAGTATTGTTTACCTTTGTAATAATCTTTGCCTTTGACACACTCTGAATATACAGCGAAATGAGAATATTCTCCTCGTCATAGTCCATAAGTGCAGCCACACCGTCGGCGTGTTCAACACCTTCGCTTAAGAGAAGATCCTGATCCATACAGTCACCTTGAATAACAACGGCCTCGGGAAGTATGTTTGTAAGTTCCCAACAGCGATCAGAATTTTTTTCAATAATTTTTACGCTTGCACCCGAAGCAATAAGGTTTTTGGCAAGATAGAACGAAATCTTACCTCCGCCAAGCAAAATCACATCTCGGCTTTTACCGATTGATACGCTGATACGCTTAAAGAATTTTGCCGCCACATCGGCCTTTGACGCAACAGAAATTCTGTCACCACCAAGCAGCACAAAGTCACCGTTAGGAATAAATACCTCGTCACCTCTTTCGACAAGGCAAATTCTGACTTTACCTTTTAAAATGTCAATCTGGCTTATCTTTTTATTCGCTATTGAAGAATTCTCGGGAAGAGCGACTTTTATAAGTTCAACCGAGCCTCTGGAAAAAGTGTCGATTTCAAGAGCACCCGAAAATCTGAGAAGTCTGCTCATTTCTTTTGCCGCCGTAAGCTCCGGATTGATAGACATTGAAAGACCGAGAGTATCTTTAACACGGTGAATATCCGCCGCATATTGCGGATTTCTTACTCTTGCAATAGTGTGTGTTGTACCCGCAGCTTTTGCCATAAGGCAGGTATAAAGATTTACTTCATCGAGAGCCGCCGCCGCAATAACAAGGTCAGCCTTTTCCGCCCCAGCCTCCGCAAGCACCTCATACGATGCACCGTTACCCTCTATTCCCATAACATCAAGGGAATTAGAAAGATTTTGCACAGCGTTGCGGTCAATATCAACTACAACAATGTCGTGCCCCTCCGCATTAAGCTGGGACGCTATAGATGTGCCGACTTTACCGCATCCGACAATTACTATCCTCATATTATTACCTCATAAAATTAATTGGACAAAATATGTCAATTATAATTCTAACTAATCATACACCAATTAAATATGAAAATCAATACATACTCGTTAAAATCTCTGTTTATTGAAGTTACAAATCCGTTACAAATCAAAAAGCCCGAAAATTATCTGATTTTTATAAATTCAACCGCTTAAATACAAAAGGCGGCATATAAAGGAACTGTTTTTTTATTATCTTCATATCCAAAATTCTTAGCAGAAAGTTTTATTGCATATTTAGGATTGAATTTTTTCATATATATGCCAAGGCTCTTGGCTTTTGTATTGTCAGCAGACTTTACCTCTATAGGAATAATATCCGAAGCTCGCTGTATTATAAAATCTATTTCAGCGCCCCTGTCGGATTCCCAATAATATGTCTTATGTCCATTAATTGTCAACTGAACATTAACATAATTCTCTGTCATTCCGCCTTTGAATTCATTAATTTCATCAACCATATAAAGTATATCGTTAGCAGATAAAGATTTTTTTGCGCATAAAAGCCCCGAATCCGATACATATATTTTAAAAGAATCAATATCACGATAATTTTCAAGCGGCTTTTTTATTTGTTCCGCTTTATAAACCTGTGAAACTATGCCCGAAAGATTGAGCCATTCAATTGCATTTTCAAATTCAGATGCTCTTCCGCCTTTTTTTATTAGCTTATATTGAAATCTTGTATTCTTTTTTGAAAGTTGGACGGTAATATTATCATAGGCGAGCCTTGTCTTTTTTATCTCATTGAGATTATTATATTTGCTCATATCATTAAGATAACTTGCAAGAATTGTGTCTTGATTATGTCGAACAAGCACATAATCTTTTGTTTGTGCAAAAAGTGAAACGCATTCAGGCATTCCGCCGACTACAAGATATTGACGATATAACTGCATACATATATCATGCAAAGCCGCCGGCATAGGTGCATTGCTTTCAAATGATTTTCTTATCATTTCCGTCAGGTCTTTGTTGCCCATTGCTATCATAAATTCTTCAATATCCATAGGATACATAGTTTTGATATCCACTTTGCCTACAGGAAAAGAAAAAGTTGAACGATTGACGGCTACTCCAAGCAAACTGCCTGCAACAATTATATGATATTGAGGAGCATTTTCGCAAAAATATTTTAGTGAAGTCAGTGCTCTTTCGCATAATTGTATTTCGTCAAATACAATCAAAGTTTTTTCACTTACAATTGTTACTCCCGCAATATGCGATAAAATAGGAATTAGATAATCGGGGGTTATATTTTCATCAAAAGTTTTATTTAATGACGGATTAGTTTCAAAATTAAAATATGCTACATTTTCATAATATTCTCTGCCGAATTCAAGCACTGTATATGTTTTTCCAACCTGTCTTGCCCCCTGCAAAATTAACGGTTTTCTATACTTACTTTCTTTCCATTTCTTTAAATACTCCATAATTTTTCTGTACATAAGCCAATCCTCCTTCAATCATAATTATATTATAACATTTATTCGTGTAAAAACAAGTGAATCATATTGAGATTTTTACATTAAACTGCATAAATAATTATCAGAAATTTCATTATTTTACACTTATATTTTCAGATAAACAAAAAAGCCCTCAAAAGAGAGCTTTTATACTGTTACGGCATTCCTACTATATAATAAACAAGTACAGAAGAAACGCTGAATACCGTTACAAGAGTGTAAATTGCACCTCTTGCAACAGATTTATATTTTTTGTCTGAAGCTTTGCCTAAATACTGCACCGCAAGTCCCGTAAAGAATGCTCCGAGTATTATAAGCGGTACTGCATATCTTATGTTTTCTGTACATACAAATGGGAATTGGAAACAGAAAATATAATATGATACAAAGAATACTGCATATATCAAAGCAATAAATATTTTATGTGCATTGTTAAGGGCTGAATTTTTCCTTTTACAAAAAGCATAAATCATTGCCGCAAATCCGAATATTCCGATAATAACCGCAGACCAGAACAAAATAATGTTAAACCCTGCAATTTTCGGATAATTGTTTGTATTTATAAGTTCGTCAAACATTGATGTCTTAAACAATGCCACAAGCGGGTTGTACTCGTTATATGACGCACCGTAGGTGACAAACTGATCGCCTACATTTGCATACTGATTTAAACCGAAGTCAAACAGTCTTTTTGCATACGGCAAATTTCCGATATACTGGTCGCTTGTAATTGAAAGTGCCGGCACATAGGTAAGCGGCACTCCGAATTTCAAAAGATTTCTTACCTGCCACCACAGTGCAAGAGGCGCACACACAACGCCAAAGCACAGAAATTGAACGAGGTACTTTTTAAAGTCCTTTAAATTCTTAAAGAAAACATATAAAAATACAAACGCAATTGCAGGTGATACCATCCATACGGAAAGCTTTGTCATCATTCCCAAGCCAACACAAAGAGAAATTGCCATAATTCTCGGGAAAGTCGGATTTTTATACCAATAAAGCGTATTTAAAACAGCCGCAAGCATAAAGGCAATCGAAAGAATATCGTTGTTTACGCTGCCTGCCATTATGTAGAAAGTGGGACAGAAAGCCACTATTGCGACTGCACATACAAGACCTCTGCCTTTCAAACCCAATTGTCTGAAAATCTTATATGAAAGAACCATACAGATTGATGAATAGAAAAGTGTGAGAATCTGCACATTTTCGCCCGCAGCATAGTAATCTATACCTAAAAATGTCTGCAAACGCATCCATAATGCCGCTATGATATGGTGGAACGGAGGATGATAGAACTGCCAGTAATTTCTTACATCAAAATCAGGCAGATTAAGGTTTTCGTAAAAATATCTTATATATCCGCAATGACCTATTTCCATATCGAAATTTCCGACATCGTGTTGTCTTACCGAAATATCGGTATAAAGCACATAGGCAAGCCTTAACACAAAACCGAGTGCAAAAATTACAACCACAAAAGCCTTATCCGTCAGTCTGTCTGTACAGGCAAGGTAAATAAGCACAAGCGCCGACACAAGCAAACCGTAATTCAGAATATGAAAAGCCGTTGAACCTTTCATAAGTATTATTAAAAACAGCCCTATCGCACCTGCAAATGAGGCGACAGACATAAACAAAGCCATCTTTTTTCTGCTGTCGTCATCGGTTGTGTTTTTTGAACTGAAATAAATTCCGACAGGAACTCCCGCAAATAATACAATGAGCATAGGAACAATCGCAAATATCGGCAAAAGACTTCCGAATGATGTGCTCGTTGTAATAACCGTGCTTGCAAGGCACAATATTGCAACCGCAATGTACGGATGTGAAGTTACAAATTTTATAAAACCGTTGCAAGGATGATTTTCCCTTTGTACAAGGCTGTGCTCATTCTGCACCAAATGGTTAGGTTTAAATTCCATTAGATTACCTCCAAAACCGATTACTTTGTTTCGTGGTATTCTTTTTCGGTATTTACATTCCAAATTGTGCCCTTGTCTGTTTTGCCTGCCTTTATAGCTTCTGCGGCACGGATAGCGGTAAGCATAGAGTGGTCCATATTATTGTAACGATGCTGACCGTTTCTGCCGACGCAGTAAAGGTTTGTGTATGTATCAAGATACTTGATAAGCTCGTCCATTTGAGCATAAGTATCAAAATAAGCGGGATAAGCCTTTTTGATTTTCTCACGGTGAGAGTCGAGAACTTCGCTTGAACTGATAACGCCCATTGATTCAAGTTCTTTTGTAGCAAGCTTAATGCACTCTTCATCGCTTAAATTCCAGAAATCGTCACCCTCGGAGCAGAAATATTCAAGTCCGATCCATACTGTATTTTCCGGGTCTTCCACCATATACGGCGACCAGTTGTTGAAAATCTGAATTCTGCCGAGTTTTACGCTGGTTTCCTGAACATAAATCCAACAATCGGGTACGATATTGTTAAGAGTTTTCATCTTGGTTTCATTCTTAAGGTTAAGTTTATTAACAAGAAGTCCGACCGTAACAAAATCTCTGTAAGGAAGATTCTCTGCAATATACTTAATCTCCTTTGAAGGCTCATCGCCTGTCATACCTGCAACAAGGTCTTTAACAGGCATTGACGATACAAAAATATCGCCCTCAATAGTCTTTTCGCCTTCGGGAGTATTGCAAATAACGGCTGTAATCTTGCCGTCTTTGCATACAATATTCTTTACACTGTGATTTTTAAGAAGTTTTGCGCCTCTTTCAATCGCTCTGTCAGTAGCAATCTCCCAAAGCTGTCCCGGACCGTACTTTGGGTACCAGAACTGCTCAATAAGCGAGGTTTCCACCTCTTTTGATGATTTTTTGCCGCCGAATGCCTTTGAGAACATATCCTTTAATACGGCTCTGATTGAAAGTCCCTTTACACGCTGTGAACCCCAATCGGCTGAAATTTCGCTCGGATGTCTGCCCCACAGCTTTTCTGTATAGCCCTCAAAGAACATTGAATAAAGCACCTTACCGAAACGGTTAATGTAGAAATTCTCAAGAGAATCTTCGGGCTTTTTGAACATTACGGATTTAAGATAGCTGAAACCTGCTTTCATTGTGGTGAGAAAGCCCATATTTTTAATTGTTGCCGCCGACATTGTAACGGGGTAATCAAAGAAGTGCTTGTTATAGTAAATTCTTGAAACTCTGTCACGCACAAGAATAACCTTGTCGTCCTTTTCAGGGTCAGGGCCGTTTTCAACCAGCGGCTTTTCTCTGCCGAGAATTTTATCGTCAAAAGACGGCTTGCCCTGTACAGGCATAAGCTCGCTCCACCAATTCATTACCTCGTCGCTCTTTGAGAAAAAGCGGTGACCGCCGATGTCCATACGGTTGCCGTTGTAGCGTACCGTTTGAGAAATACCGCCTATACGCTCTGTTTCCTCAAGAATTGTAACATCATATTCGCCTTTTGTATCCTTTAAAAGCTCGTTTGCCGCTGTGATACCGGCAGGACCCGCTCCGATAATAATTACTTTTTTCATTATATTTCCTCTCTATCTGTAACAAAATTATTTTTTGCTTTTATCAAATAAAATAAATTTTCTGCCGCAGAAGTTCCATAAAAATACAACTACAGTAGAAACTATCTTGCCGATGTGGTAATACTGAATACCCCAAAGCCAGAAATACTTTGTTTCGCCGTTTACCACAGCAGATTCGCCGCCAAACACAAGACCTGTCGCAAGCGGATTTTGGAAAAGCCAGATAATTGCGGCATTAATTCCGAGACCGATTACACCGATAAGTGCAAAGGCAAGAAATTCCGCAAATCTGTTTTTTATTTTTGAATTTTTAAATATCCAAAATGTACTGAGCAGGTAATTTACCAACAAACCCGCAACAAAAGAAACGGTTGACGAAACCACGGGATAAACCGAGAAAACCTCTGTTAAAAGCGTCATTACGCCAAAATCAACAACAAAGGCAAAACCGCCTACAAAGCAATACCTGAAAAACTGAATAAAAGTATTGTCGGTATCACCGACAAACAAGCTCTTGATTTTCATATAATTTTCCTTTCGCACCGCAAAGCAGTGCTGTTTTTTCCACACTAAGCTATTATATAATTTTAATTCAAATAATACAAAAAGTCAATCTTTTACGCCATTTTTATACAAATTAACAGCAAAAAAATAAATACCTCCGCAGCCAAAGCGCAACGGTATTTTGTGTTTAACGGATTTTATTTAAAATTATGATTAAATTATGATTTGCACTGTTAAGATTTAATAATTTTAAAATTTAGGGCAAGACTTTTTAAAGGCTTGCCGCAAACAGCGTGGCTGTTTGGCTATCGTTAGATTGCGTAAGCGGAAAATATTTGTGGGCTTTGCCCACAACCTTTGAAAAGGTTGACCAAACTTTTATAACCGCAACGGATAGTTTAGTGGTTTTCAAGTGTTGTCACTCGATTATCACTTTACTAAACCTTAATAAAAAATCAGGTCAGAGGTTATCACATTTTTACGACATTCTCTGACCGAACTTTTATAATTTTGATTGCGAAAAGTTATACTGTTACACGCTTTTTGCTTGTTTTTGCCTGTTTAATTTAAAATCTGTTTTGCTCCTTAATGGCACGCTCCATATCTCGTTTTGCAGAGCGTTTTGCCATATCCTCTCTCTTATCGTAAAGTTTTTTACCTTTGCACAGACCCACCTGCACTTTAACCTTGCTGTCTTTAAAATAAAGACTTATCGGTATAAGCGAATAGCCCGTCTGTTTTATAATACCAAAGAGGCGGTTGATTTCTTTTTTGTGCATAAGCAGTTTGCGCACACGCATTGGGTCACGATTAAAAATATTGCCGTGGTCATAGGGAGAAATATGCATTCCGTTTATGAAAATTTCGCCCTCAACTATAGAGCACCAACTGTCCTTAAGGTTTACTCTGCCTGCACGGATTGATTTTACCTCTGTTCCGCAAAGCTCAATGCCTGCCTCAAAAGATTCTTCAACAAAATAATCGTGATGTGCCTTTTTGTTCTGCGCTACTGTTTTTAATGAAGCCATTATATTTCACTCCTGCCTTCAAGAGCCTTTGCAAGTGTGTATTCATCGGCATACTCAAGATCTCCTCCGACGGGGATACCGTAAGCAAGTCTTGTAACCTTAACTCCGAGCGGTTTTAACAGCTTTGAAATATATAAAGCTGTTGCGTCACCCTCTACGGTCGGGTTTGTTGCCATAATAACCTCTTTAACATCATCTCCGTTAAACCTTGCCAAAAGCTGTTTTATGGTAATGTTATCGGGGCCGATTCCGTTAAGCGGAGAAATTGAGCCGTGCAAAATATGATACACACCGTTGTACTCGTGTGTTTTTTCGATTGCTGAGGCGTCACGGGGAGTTTCAACCACACAAATAACCGACTTATCTCTTGCGGGATTTGCACATACGGGACAAAGTTCTTTATCCGTAAGATTACAGCACTCTGCGCAATAATGGATTTTTGTGTGAGCATCAGTCACAGCCTTTGCAAGTGCCTCTGCGTCTGTTTTTGACAGGTTAAGCACATAATATGCAAGTCTTTGCGCTGTTTTGTGACCGATACCGGGCATTCTTTCAAACTGCTCCACCAACACTTCTAGGGGAGCAACATTATAATTAGACATTATTAAAACATTCCCGGAATGTTAAGTCCGCCTGAAATAGTTTCCATTGTGTCTTCCTTTTCCTTACGAGCAGCTCTTAAAGCCTCGTTTGTAGCTGCAATAATAAGGTCGGAAAGCATCTCTACATCTTCGGCGTCAACAACATCAGGAGAAATATCAATCTTTGTGAGTTCCATCTTACCTGTTAATGTTACGCTTACTGCGCCGCCGCCTGATGTAGCTGTGTATTCTTTTGCCTCAAGCTCCTGTGAAGCCTGCTCCATATCGTCCTGTAACTTTTGAGCCTGACGAGCGAGCTGCTGAATGTTGTTTGCGCCACCGTTGCCGTAGCCCTTTGGTAATCTTGCTTTCATATTAAAAACATCCTTTCAATTACATATTTATTCTTGTGTTATTTCTACTCCGCTGCCCTCAAGGCTTTGCACAAGAGAGTTGAGCGGGTCTGTTTTTTCAACTTTTTTAGGTGTTGACCTTTTATAAGGTCCGAGGCTGTAATTTTTGCCTGTCAATTCAAGTAAAGTCTGCTTTATTTCTGCTCTTCTGCCGTTTTGTCTTAACAAATCAAACGCAAGCTCATTGTTTGTGTCAATCAAAAGGTAATTTCCGCTTTCGTAAGCTGTCGAACCTGCAAAGGCAGCCGCTATTGACCTTGAAACCGATTTCAGGCTGTCAACTACTTCTACCCATCTTGCAAAAGGCACTGCATTATCGTAAAGTTCGTCAAGGTTTACGCTTGCTCTCTGTGCAACAGGCTTAACCTCCGGTGCAGGCTTTGCAACAGGTGCTTTCTTGTGCTCCGGTTCGGGTTTTGCAAACGGTTCTTCAACTTCGGTCTGTGTATTCGGTACACTTGCCGATTGCGCAGCTTCCGCCTGTACACTCTGCTGTGCAGGCTGTGCGTAATTTACGGTAATTCCACGCTTTACCGCTTTTTCAAGTGCAGTAACTCTTGCGGTCAATGCCTCTACCGTGCCGTCAAGTTCGGTTGCCGACAGCTTTACAAGAGCCATCTCAAGCTCTGTTCTGTCGCCTGTTCCCCTGCCCATTCGCTGATATGCCCTTGAAAGCACATCCATATAGAAAACTATATCTGCAAGCGAAAGATAATCCGACTGCGTAACCGCCTGCTCAAACTCATCGTCCGACATTATCAGAATATCTCTCGGATTTTTGATTGTTTTAATAAGCATCAATGCTCTGAAATGTTCAACAAGTTCATCACAAAGCCTTGCCATATCCTTTGACTCGGAATACAGCCTGTCTATTATCTCAAGCGACCTTGTGGGATTCTTGTTAATTATAGCCGTTGCAAGTTCAAAAAGATATGTTTTGCTTACAAGTCCCGCTGCATTGCGGACTACTTCCTCATCAATATGAGAACTTACGGCAAGACAACTGTCCAAAAGCGAAAGTGCGTCACGAAGTGCGCCGTCTGCAACAGATGCAAGCATAAGCGCCGCCGACTCGGTAATCTCTGCATTTTCCTGCGAAACCACATACTCTACTCTGTCTGCTATCGCCTTAGGCGGTATTCTGTGAAAATCAAATCGCTGACATCTTGAACGGATTGTCTGCGGCAGCTTGTGAACCTCGGTAGTGGCAAGTATAAAAATTACATGCTCGGGCGGTTCTTCAAGCGTTTTAAGAAGAGCGTTAAAAGCCTCTGTGGTAAGCATATGTACCTCATCGACAATATACACCCTGTATTTGCACTTTGCGGGCTTAAACTGTACCTCGTCAATTATCTGACGAATATCATCAATTTTACGGTTAGATGCGGCGTCCATCTCGACAATATCAAGAATACTTCCGTCATCAATGCCCTTGCAGATTTCACATTCGCCGCAAGGATTGCCGTTTTGCGGATTAAGACAGTTTACAGCCTTGGCAAGAATTTTTGCGCAGGTGGTTTTGCCTGTTCCTCGTGAGCCTGTAAAGAGGTAAGCGTGGTTAAGTCTGCCGGACGAAACCTCGTTTTGCAAAGTCGAGGTAATATGCTCCTGTCCCGAAACATCGGTAAACACGGCAGGTCGCCACTTGCGGTAAAGCACACGGTACATACAAAACACCTCTCTTCAATAAAAAATGCAAGCCGTCAGCCGAATATTATACGGCATCATGCAAATAAGTGAACGACAGACTTACTGCATCGCATCGGCAATACTGCTTAATGCTGCTCGGTTCCCCGCCTGACATGATTCACAGACCCCAATCGTACAGGGCCTGCCGCTCACTTACTTGCACGCTTAACTGGCTTGCAATTACTTTGTAAGTATAGCATAAATTTTCAACAAAATCAATACCTTTTTAATAAAAATGCAAAAGGTCGGCAATTTCAACAATTACCGACCGAATATTTTTACATATAAATGTTATATTCAAATTTACTTTTTAACTTTTTCCTTATACATTACAGTAAATGCTCTGAAAATTATAGAGCCTACGCCGTTTGCGACAGATACTATTAATATGTAAACAAACATTTTCGCAACCTGTTCAAGTGATGACGCTGCATAAGAAAAATAACAAATATCTGCAATACTGTGTTCAAAGCCTGCAAATATAAAAGCGGGAATACCGAGGAAAATACCGAGATATTTGCCGAGCGGACTGCTGTTTGCGCTGTAATTTTCTACAACAATATACATAATCATACCGCAAAAAATACCGAGAATAAATGTCTGCAAAAAATTCTGCGAAAGTTTATTTTCAGCAAGAACAACAGCTGCCTCGTTATATTTAGGATTTGCAAACCTCAGCGGAACTGTTGTTATAAGACAACCGACAAGGTTACCGAGCCAAATCATAAGGCAATTCGGATTATTTTTTGTAGGAATAACATAGCCGATTTTGCCTGTAAAAAGATTAAACCCAAAAGCACATATACCAAAAAGTCCCAGGCAGAACAAAATTGAACCGAATACTTTATTTTCAGATGAAATAAATGCTGTAACACCCAATCCAATCATCACGCCGGCAGGTACAGACTTTAAAAATGTGTTCCAATTACTCATATTATAACCCCTTGTTATATACTTTGTATAAATCCGAACTCAAAACGAGAGGTCACAGAAAAAACTCTGCGACCTCCCTAATTGCATTAACCGAAAGGTTTATTATTTATTTAATCCCTCGTAAACTGCAACTGCACATGCAACTGTAGCGCCTACCATTGGGTTGTTACCCATGCCGATAAGACCCATCATCTCAACATGAGCAGGAACTGAAGATGAACCTGCAAACTGAGCGTCACCGTGCATTCTGCCCATTGAGTCTGTAAGACCGTATGAAGCAGGACCTGCGCCCATGTTATCAGGGTGAAGTGTACGGCCTGTACCGCCGCCTGAAGCAACTGAGAAATACTTAACGCCGTTCTCAATAGCCCACTTCTTATATGTACCTGCAACAAGGTGCTGGAAACGAGTTGGGTTAGTTGAGTTACCTGTGATAGATACACCAACATTTTCGTGCTGCATAATAGCTACACCTTCACGAACATCGTCTGCGCCGTAGCAACGAACAGCAGCTCTTTCACCGTCTGAGAAAGCTCTCTCTTCAACGATCTTGAGCTCTGATGTGAAGTAATCAAACTGTGTCTTTACATATGTAAAGCCGTTGATTCTTGAAATGATGTAAGCAGCATCCTTACCAAGACCGTTAAGAATAACCTTAAGCGGCTCTTTTCTTGCCTTGTTAGCGTTACGAGCGATACCGATTGCGCCTTCAGCGGCAGCAAAACTCTCGTGACCTGCGAGGAATGCAAAACACTTTGTTTCATCTCTCAGGAGCATTGCGCCGAGGTTACCGTGACCGCGACCAACATTTCTCTGCTCTGCAACCGAACCTGGGATACAGAAAGCCTCAAGACCGATACCGATGCACTCTGCAGCCTCTGCAGCTGTCTTTACGCCCTTCTTAATAGCTACCGCACAACCAAGTGTGTAAGCCCAACCTGCATTCTCAAATGCGATTGGCTGAACGCCCTTAACGATGTCATAAGCGTCAAAACCCTTGCTGTTGCAAAGCTCTCTTGCCTCTTCAAGACTTGCAATACCGTATTCGGCAAGGCACTTCTCAATTTTAGGCATTCTTCTTTCCATACTTTCAAATGTAACTGCCATTATAGTGTCCTCCTACCGAATTATTCTTCACGAGGGTCAATGTACTTAGCCGCATTATCAAAACGACCGTACTGACCGATGTTGTTTTTGTAAGCTTCGTTTGGCTCTACACCGTGACGAATGTCCTCAAGCATCTTGCCAAGCTTTACGAACTGATAGCCACAAACCTCGTCATTCTCGTCAAGAGCTGTCTTGAGTACATAGCCCTCGGCCATTTCCATATAACGAACGCCCTTAGCGTTTGTGCTGTACATTGTACCAACCTGTGAACGGAGTCCCTTACCGAGGTCCTCAAGACCTGCGCCGATTGGAAGACCACCCTCTGAGAAAGCTGTCTGGCTTCTGCCGTAAACGAGCTGCTCAAAAATGTTTTTCATAGCTGTGTTGATAGCATCACAAACAAGGTCAGTATTAAGGCACTCGAGTAATGTCTTGTTAGGGAGAATTTCAGCAGCCATAGCAGCTGAGTGAGTCATACCTGAACAACCGATTGTTTCTACAAGAGCCTCTTCTACGATACCGTCTTTAACATTAAGTGTGAGCTTGCAAGCACCCTGCTGAGGTGCGCACCAGCCAATACCGTGTGAAAGACCTGAAATATCCTTAATATCATAGGATTTTACCCATTTACCCTCTTCAGGAATAGGTGCAGGACCGTGTTTTGGACCTTTTGCGACAGTGCACATCTTTTCTACTTCATTTGAATAAATCATGTGTACTTCTCCTTTCGATTATTGTTGAGCCTCTACACTCATACACATTTATTATAATGCGAAATATCGCATTTTTCAAGCATTTTTTACAAATTTTATCCTGCTTTTAATTTGTATATTTTGGATATATGTGTGGCATACTCAACAAAAAAGCACCTGTGCAAAGCAAAGCAATAGTCAGAATTTACTCTGTCATATCAAAAATTTTCACTGATAATTTTAAAAGTATTGCAATTTTAACATAAGTATAAAATATAGTTGAAATAATCAATAAATTATGCTATAATTTTTAGTATGAGCGTGTAAATACGCATATTGTAAAAAATATAATAAAAAGGCTGATGAGGATGAAAAAATTTTTCGACAATAAGTTAAACACCGTACTCACTGTTATTCTGGGCGTGCTGATACTTGCACTTTTAGGTCACTCTGTAATTTCAGCTCTCACACCGCAGACAAAGAAACCCGCCGTATCTACTTCTGACACAGCGTACAAAAGCCGTGTTAATCCTAATATAACAAAAATCGCCACAGCAGACACCGCAGCAAGCGAACCTACGGAGGCTGCTGCAACAAAGCCGACTAAACCGGCTTCAACACAGGCAACAACGGTAAAACCGTCAACCGCTCCTACAACTGTAAAGCCAACGACTGCCAAAGCGTCTACGGTTGCCACAACGCAAGCACCTACGGTACAATTTGCCACAGCAATTCCTGCCGCAGAACCTGCCGATTACAACGAGCAGTGGAACGCAGGCTATCTTGTAGCTATTGACAATCCGGACAAAACATACAAGAGCGGTCAGGTTACACTTTCGGATCACGACAGGGATTTGCTTGAAAGACTTTGTATGGGCGAGTTTGGCTCGGGCGGATTTGTCGGTGCATCACTTATCGCACAGTCTGTAAAAGACGCAATGTGCTTTGACGGATTTACAAGCGTTGATGCAATCATCAGAGATTATCACTACACAGGCAGTACGGACATTCCCGCAAACGACAATTGCAAACAGGCTGTAAGATATATTTTTGACGAAAACCACGATGCCGTTCAGCACAGAATACTTTATATGTATAACCCTCTCCTTGTTGCAAGCGAATTTCACGAAAGTCAGAATTACATTCTCACATACGAAGATGTAAGATTCTTTGACCGTTGGGGTTATTGATTTTACTCACCACGCCAATTATTTATAATAATTAAACTCCCTTTTGCAGATAATAGTGCAGAAGGGAGTTTTTTTATGATACGAAGAATCGGAGGTCACACGCTCGGCTTTGAAGAAATGCCGTCAATAATCGGTTACGCCTCGGTTGCGGGAAAGAAAGAGAGCGAAGGTCCTCTCGGCAAAGGCTTTGACAAGATTATTTATGACAGCTATAACGGTAAGAACACCTATGAACAGGCGGAAAGCACACTGCAATTTACCGCTGTAGAAACCGCAATGCAGAAAGCCGGTGTTAAAGCAGAGGACATCGACTACATTTTTGCAGGAGATTTGCTCAACCAATGTATATCGTCAAGCTTCGGTCTGCGTGATTTCAATATTGCTTACCTCGGGCAGTACGGAGCCTGTTCCACAATGGCTCAAGGCTTGCTTATGACGGCTGTATTTGTTGAGAGCAATGCGGCAAACACCGCTGCGTGCGTTACCTCTTCTCACTTTGCCTCTGCGGAAAGGCAGTACCGTTTTCCTCTCGAATACGGCGGAGTTCGCACACCGACCGCACAGTGGACGGTTACAGGTTCGGGATGTTGCATTGTAAGCAACGCTAAAAAGGGCGCTTGCATAGCTCGGGCAACGGCCGGAAAAATAGTTGACCTCGGCGTAACCGACGCTAATAATATGGGAGCAGCTATGGCGCCTGCCGCAGCACAGACATTCATCGATTACTTTGCCGACACAAATACAAAGCCGTCCGATTATGACGCTGTTTTTACGGGGGACTTGGGCTTGGTCGGCAGCAGGTCGCTCTATGATTTGCTTAGCCTTGAAAACATCGATCTTGAACCAAAGCATTATGACTGCGGTATGATGATTTTTGATTTAGAGGGACAGGATGTTCACGCAGGAGGTTCCGGCTGCGGATGTGCAGGTTCGGTATTTTGCTCGGAAATTTTAAATTCCGTAAACAGCGGAAAATATAACAATATTCTTTTCATGGCAACAGGTGCGTTGATGAGTCCTACCTCATCGGGACAGGGTGAAAGTATCCCGTCGGTCGCTCATTTAATCAACATAAAATTAAGATAAATTTTATAAAAGCTCTGTTCAAAACAAAATTCTTGTGCTATAATAAAGATGTGTAAGGATATTGTTCAAAGTATAATAATTATTTGCTAAAATTATTAACATCTTTTGGAAATTTAACAGTATCAGCGTTGATTAGGAGTTTTGTTTTATGTTCGGGCGGATTCAAACAGTTGACAACAAAGTTCTATATAATATCAGCAGAATGCACAAGCCTGCTTTAACCAAAATTATGGTAGCTTCTTCAAGACTGGGAAATGCCGGCTTTGTATGGTGGGCGATCTGCATACCGTTCTTTGTTGTACCGGAGTGGAGAAAAACAGGCTTTAACTTTGTTTTTGCCCTCTGCCTTGCTCACCTTATGGGCGAAATCATTATTAAACATCTTGTAAAGAGGACACGCCCCTGTCATCTGCTTGAGGACGAGGAGCAGATTATAAACAAACCGAGGTTTTATTCGTTCCCGTCAGGTCATACAACGGCGTCATTTGCGTTTGCAACAACGGCGCTGTTAAGATGTCAGCCTGCGGCTTGTCTGCCGATTCTTTTCTTGGCATTTATGATTGGCTTTTCAAGAATTTACTTGAGAGTTCACTATCTTACAGATGTAGTTTGCGGTATGCTGCTCGGCTCAACCTGCGGAATTATCTCTGTAATGCTTTTCAATAATGTTTTCAGCTAAAATCAAATAAAAAATATGCACTCTTTGAGTTAATTTGACCCGACCCCCAAAAGTTAGACCTAAAAAATCTAATTTTGGAGGTCGGTATTTTTATGTCAAAATACAGTTATGAATTCAAGAAGAAGGTAGTAATGGACTACATAAATGGAA
>NZ_JADNHD010000011.1:0-88704 GCF_015553695.1 Ruminococcus sp. BSD2780120874_150323_B10 | reverse complement strand
CAGCTCATTTCCTATTCCCTGCTCTGTAAGTGGTTTCGGATTGCCGTACTTCCTCTTGATAAGCTGCTCTATGCGGAGCTTTACCATACCGACGATATGCGGAAGTGTACCGTGTGCGGCACGTCCTTTGCGTCGAAGTCAAACAGCGTCAAATATTGCCCGGACTGCCGAAAGCGAATTACCCGCAGACAGACAGCCGAGCGCATGAGAAAAAAGCGTACTCTTGTTACGCAGTAGGGGCGAAAAAAGCCTTTGATTGCAGGGCTTTTCGGACACAATAGAGTAGAGAAATAACAGCGAGTGTTATTTCCCTCTCATTGAACCGTACGTACGGGTCTCGTATACGGCTCTACAACCTATATTCCAACATTTCTTAGATAATAGTTTAAAGGATTGAGCAGTCCTGCTCCGTCCTTTATTCTTGTTTCCAGTACTTCCGGACTGATTATATAATTAACAACATTCATTCCGCTTCGTCTATACCAACCGAGCCTTGAGTTTGCTACCTTATATATGGCTTCATGGTCAAATCCACACTTATATTTCTGGTTTAAATAGCACAGATTTTTGTATATTCTCTTAGGCACTTTCCATTGTTTTAGAACAATCACCCTCATCTTGTGCCTTAGCCATGCTCCAAACTCTTCCATAAATTGTTTCATCATTCCGATTCTGAAATAATTAATCCACCCTCTCGCTATTTCATTCACTCGTTTTATTGTTTCAGCCAGCGGTCGTGCAATCGCTTTATTTCTTTTAAGGTATTCACTTAGCTTCTGTTTCAGTTTCTTTTTCTTTCCTGTTGTGGGTTTTACTTTCCATTCCCCTCCATGTTTGAGAAAAGTGAAGCCAAGATACTTACTTCTTGTTGGTCTGACTACTTTCGTTTTTGTAACATTAACTTTTAGGAACAGCTTTCTTTCTATCCATTCTGTTATGGATTTCATTACTCTGTTGGCTGCTTTTTCACTTTTAGTGAATACTATTGTGTCATCTGCGTACCTCGTAAACCGAAGTCCCCTTTGTTCCAGTTCCTTATCTAATTTATCAAGATATACGTTTGACAGCACAACAGACAGGGGACCACCTTGTGGCACTCCGCTTATTGCTGCTTTTTCCAGCCCTTTTTCCATTGCTCCTGCTTTCAGATATTTCCGAATCAGGTGCAATGTGGTACTGTCATTCACTTGCTCTCTAAGAATTTGAATTAATTTGTCATGATTTACTTTATCAAAGAATTGCTCTATATCTATGTCTATCACCCATTCATATCCCTCGTTCAGATACTCCAGTGCTTGTTTTATGGCATCATGACAACTTCTTCCAGGTCTGAAACCATAGCTAAATTCACTGAATATTTCTTCATAAATATCTATAATTGGCTGAGCAATCGCTTGTTGTATTACTCTATCTAAAACCGTTGGAATCCCCAATGGCCTCATTTTTCCATTATCTTTCGGAATATAAACTCTTCGTACTGGTTTGGGCATATAGGTTCGGTTTCTGATTGATTGAACAATTTCGTCTTTGTTTCCTTTGATGTATGCACCAAGTTCCCCGACTTTCATTCCGTCAACTCCACCTGCCCCTTTATTCGCTGCTACTTTCTTATAAGCTCTGTTTAGATTTTCCTTTGATGTAATCACATCTATTAATTCCATTGTTGTTACTCCTCTTATTATCACAAAATTTATGCACATCACCCCTCTCGATCCAGACAGTATTCCTCGGTTACGTTCCTACTTTTCCAGTCCATCTGATTTCTGGCTAATGCATCATTCTTTTAATAACGATTCGTACTATAAATCGTTTCAGTCCTTCGGCTTTTACCCCTACTATGACTTCATCTGACTCCCTCCCCAAACCTTTTTCGACCATATCTTACGATATGTGGGTAGGGTCTCCCAAGGTAAGACACTAATCTTTCATTCCACAACCTCTTGATTTACAACTTCGGTTTACGTTTACCATTTGGGCTTCGGCTTGGTTTGCAGCCTTCCCCACCTAATCGCCTTATCAAGTTTCTGTTCGTAGGCTCAAGAACTTTGCTACACCACTTCCTCCATCTATATCATTACTGATACCGACTTGTGATTCGCTACACTTGGCGGTAAAAACCCGTGGCTGGACTTTCACCAGCAAGATTAGTGCCATGCTTGGCACACAAAACAAAGAGGTAAAGGATTGATACCTTTACCCCTAAAATCGCGGTTCTACTGCGTAACATTTCAAAAGCTGCACCTATGAGAAAACGGGCGCGGTGGCCAACATATCGGCTGCCGCGTCCGTTCTTTTTTTGCGCTCATTTATCCGCGCTCTGCTTCTTTTTCCCGTTCAGGCTGACGTTCCACTTTCAAAATACTGTCGATATTCTTCTTGATAACGTCGTATTCCTTGACCTGCTTTTTCAGCTTCCCATAGTCGGCATACAGGGCTTCTTTCTGCTCTTGAAGTGCTGCGTACTCTGCTTGCAGGGCGGCAAGGCTTGGTAGCTTGGTTATCCCCGCCGCCTTAATTGTCTTTGCCGCTGCTTCATAGAGAATAATATCGCTCTCATGGGCTGTCCGGTATTTCTCCTTATCCTTTGCCTTGCGGTATGCAGCATAGACGGGCTTGGTCTTTTGATAGGTATTGATATTCTTGATAAGCAGCGTCATATCGGTAAGCCGCTTTTCAACCTCTTTCAAGCTGTCCGCTGCCTGTTCGTTTGCTTTGGTAACTTCCGCGATTTTTGCGGTCAATTCTGCGTACTGTTCAATCTTATGTTCTGTCAAGAAATTCATGGTTTTCGCTGCCTGTTTCAGGTTATGGATTTTTGCCCATTGCTCATAGCCCCGGCTTTCCTGCGCCTTGATACTGTTCTGAATATCAATGAGCAGACTAACGCCGCCGCGATCTGCGCGGGGAGCTTTCGCAGCGCGGGCACGTTTGCCGCTTATCCGTTCTCTGATAGCTTCCTCTGTATAATCTGCGCCGAGGGTTTTAAGGCGGGTAAACCGTTCCTGTCCGGGAGCACGGCAGGAAATGTATTTACCCGGTTTTATCTCATAGCCCACAGCTTCTAACCGCAATAGCAATTCCTCAAAACTTGACACTTGGGGAATAAGCGTGTCCACGGCAATTTTCAGCTTGCCTTTCCAACTGGTACCCGTTTTCTCTGCCTGGTACTCCGCATAGCTTTTCCCTTTGCTGCCCCGGCTTGGAACGACAACGGACAAGCCATGTTCCCGGCACAGCTTATCGCTCATGTTCCGTATACCGTAATAGCTACGCTTGTTGGAATTGTACTTGTGGTGGTCTACGAAATTGACCGCGCAGAAAATAATGTGGTTATGGATATGCCCCTTGTCAATATGGGTAGTCAAAACATACTCATGCTGTCCTTTGGTTACTGCGTCGGCAAGCTGCCGCCCGATTTCATGGGCTTCTCTGTAATCGACTTCTCCCGGCTCAAAGGATTGTATCAAATGGTGTGCTAAATTGTTCCCTTTATCCAACGCCTGCGACAGAGTAAAACCAAACTCAATGTCTGCCGTTTCATAGGAGCAGCCGAAAGAGGACATAAGCATTTTTTCGTCGGTCTTTGCGGGATTTTGGATATAATCAAGGGCTTTGTTTAGCGTTCCCTTAATAGGCTTAATCTTTGTAATCGCCATATTTCCGCAAGCACCCCCTTTATTTCCTCTATGTCCTCTTGGTAGACGCTGCCTGTACTGTTTACCCGCTTTGCAATCTGATTGACGTTGACACCGATTTTCTGTATCTCCGCTGTCATTGCCTTTATGTCGGTATGGTCTACTTGCACGATATACCCGTCAATGGCAATCTTGCGAAGATACGCAGCCATATTCCGGGTGGGTATCAGCTTCATTTTTTCAAGTATTAAATCCCGTTCTGCTTCCGTTACTCTGAATTTGATTTGTACCGTTCTTTTCCGTCCGTCCATGCTTTGACGCTCCTTTCCATTCCGAGGGTTTGGGACACTTCCCAACAAGCAATTTTCAACCGCAGCGCAGGGCGCGAAACGGGAGAAAATACGGAAGTGGGTACCCGCTTCCTATGCTTGCTACGAATGTTTTTATCCCTTATGCCTTACTACGGAGCTATGCCCGGTTTTGCCAAACTTCCGCAAAAGAAAAACGCTGCAATCCTCAAAAAAAGATTACAACGCTCTCTAAACCTTATTCAATTCTGACGGACACTTCTTATCTGCCCTCTGTTTCGACTTCCGCTATCTCCTTTGCCGTTGCGCTCACAATCCGTATGCCTGTATCGCTCATACCGTCAAGAAGCGCGTCAAGCTGCCGCCGCTGCGTGTTCTTCTCTGGCGGCGTTTCCAAAAGAAACTGGTCTACGGATATATTGTAGCGGAGCATAAGCTCAAAGAAAATCTGTAAACTTGGGTGCTGCCCCTTGTTCTCAATGTTCGCAAGGTAGCGCGGCGAGATAAACATTTCGTCGCTCACTTTCTTGCGGCTCTCCTTGCGCCCTGTCCGCGCCGCCTTTATCGCTGCCCCAAAAGCCTTGAAATCGTATTTCGGTACTGGTCTTTTTGCCATAGTTATTCACCCTGTTACATTTTACTGTTCCCCTTTCTTCTTGGATATGTCTACACAATTCAATCAGTTAGCCAAAATAATTCATATGTATATGTTGACAATTAGCCGCTTTTTTTGTATAGTATTATTAAAAGGGGGAAATGTTTATGTTACATAGCATGCGTATTCGATAAGCATTGAAATCAAAAAAGATTTTTCCCATTTTCAATATGGGCTTTTTTGTCATGCTTATTTTGCGTATGCTATACAACAAAACTAACGATGTATAGACATAGTATAAAAACTATGCCTTAATTTTGTTGTAGTGTTATATGTATAAATGCAGGTCAATGCTCATGTTGAGAATTGACCTATATTTTTTTGCACAAAAGGAGAAATATTATGCTTGAAAAATATTAGATAAAATGTCCAATTTGTAACGGAAAGACGAGGGTTCAAGTATTTTATAATACAGTATTAAGAAATTTTCCTCTTTTCTGCCCTAAATGTAAATTAACACATATCATTGATGTTGAAAAATTAGAAATCATAATCAAAAACTCTGAAAAACAAAAGGAAGGATATTAAATGAAACACTTACCTAAAAGTACACTTACGGAAATATTGAATGACCCATACGGATTTACTTACAAAGAAATGTCGGAAGTAATTGGAGAGGATAAAGCAAGAGCCTTATATGCGGAATTGTATAAACAGCCATTTCACAAAAAAAATCTATCAATATCAACAAAAAAAGTCTATAAAAGTAGCGATACTGAAAAGTATGTTTATGAATTGAAAGACAACAGGTATATCGAAACGGTTTTTATTAAACGGCGAGATGGTGGGACTGTTTGCGTAAGTACGCAAGTTGGTTGTTCTGTTGGCTGTATTTTTTGTGAGTCCGGACGCAATGGTTTCGTTCGTAATCTAACACCATCTGAAATTGTGCAACAGGTCATATTGATACGTCAAAAAGTAAATCGTATCGTTTTTATGGGAATGGGAGAACCTTTATTCAATTACGACAACTTGATTGCAGCAATCCATATTCTTCGAGATAGAAATGGACTTAACTTTCCAACCGACGGCATTACCGTATCAACAGTTGGTCCAGTTAATCAATTAAAAAAATTGCGCGAAGAACATCTAAAAATTCAGTTGACAATATCTTTACATGCAGCAACACAGGCTGCGAGAAACTGCATCATTCCTCATATGCACATGTACGCTATTGAAGATGTTGTTAAGCAAGCATTGTCCTATTCACAAAGGCATAATCGAAAAGTGGTATTTGCGTATTTGCTTTTACCAGGTATAAATGACCGTTCCTCAGATATAAGGCAACTTGCAAAATGGTTTAAGGGCAAAAATGTTATGATTAACGTGCTGCAATACAACCCGACGAGTAATTCAAAAATTAGAGCACCACAAAAACAAGAAATGGTTGCGTTCAAACATCAATTAGAGCAAACAGGACTTGAAGTTACCATGAGAGTTTCTCATGGTAGAGAGATTAAAGCAGCTTGTGGACAGTTAGCTAATACATATAATAAAGCCAAAAAACAACAAAAATAATTTAATTAAAAGAGCCAGACGCACAGACGCAGAGCCGATAATATGCAGTTTGAAATACTGCTGTTATCGGCTCTTTTTTGATTTAATTTGTGCCCCCAATAACCATATTGGAGCAAAATCAGAACTGTTGCTTGTCGTTCTTTGATTTCCGCAGCAGCTTTGAAAAACCAAAGCCGCCGTTTCTTTTTATCTTCTAATGAAATGACGCGGTATCACTGTTAAAAGCGGCGGCTAAAAGGAGGTAGCCGCCATGAAGCACATACCATATCGACAAAATCCGACGGTCATTGACACATCAAAAAAAGCCCGACCACCGCCGGGGAAAACTACGTCTATCAATATGAACTGTCTAATCATCTGAATACCGCTTACAATACCTATACGTCTGTCCGGGCTTTTCGGACAGGCGTATTTTGCTGCTCAAAAAATTTTTTGAAAAAAATCCGAAAATCTTCGGCGTTTTTTTCAAAAGGCAGTATTGCCCCGCGAAAAGGGGGAAGCACCACCAACTTTCCAACGAGAAAGGGGGTGAGAATGTGGAACCTAATCGCAGGGAGTTTATAAAACAGTGCGCTTTCCAGAAGTTTTGTAATACGGTACTGCACAATGAAGCGTGTGACGCTCACAAAGAGCTGCACAGGCATAAGGCAAGGGAGATTACCTTTTCCGACTTGACCTTAGAAGAAGCGCGGCAGCTTCATACCTTTGATGAATATTTCAAAGGGGAAATCGCCTTTGAAAGAGCCGGGAAGAAAATCACGCCGAAGCTGCTTCTTGAAGCAATCCGTACTTTGCCGGAAGAAAAGCGCAAAGCCGTACTCCTGTACTATTTCGAGGGAATGAACGACACCGAGATTGCGGAGCTGTTCGATACGTCGAGAAGCACGATACAGTACAGGCGGACAAGCTCTTTTGAGCTGCTAAAAAAATATCTGGAGGAAAATGCTGATGAATGGGACGAATGGTAACGAACCCGGCTACCCGGAAAAAGCCCTTGTTCCCTATCCTGTCATTTTGGCAGCGACAAAGGGCGACCCGGACGCTATGAAGATTGTCTTGCAGCATTTCAGCGGCTACATAGCCCGCCTCTCCATGCGGAAGCTGTACGACGAGCGCGGGAACGTCTATTTTGGCGTAGACCACGACATTCGGGAACGGCTGCAAGCAAAACTGATGATGGCTGTCCTCACCTTTAAGGCAGAGGAATAAACCGCAGCGGCGGGACGCTTTCTCTCTCCCCCTTTTCCGTTCCGCTGCTGACGCGGCAGCAAAGCCATTCTGAACCTTGACAAAGAAAGCGGCGCAAGATAACGGCGGCGCAGCATAGGGCAAATCGGATACGTTCCTTTTGCGCCGAGCCATACGGTGGGTGCGCCATGACGCTATCCGGGTGAGGTTATCCCCGCCCGGACAGCCGAGCGACCAACACCGCGCCGGAAAGCAAGTGTAGCGGCTTGCGGGCGACGACACGCAAAATATACAATGATACTTCCTTACAGCCACAGTCCGAGCGTTAAGAGCGTCGCAGGCAATGGGTAGGGCTGCATGAGAACCATGCCGGGGTGAAATTCCCATGAGGTTATGCTAATAACCGTCCGATTAAAGCCTTTGTTTTCTTGAATAGTGGACTTGCTGCTATTCATAGACTGTATTATATGTTTGCGAAAGAAAGGGGGATTTTCTTTGACGCAAAACCAGACGCCCGTTACCACAACGGAGCATAAAATCGGAAAAGTTACTTACCTTGTATGTTCGTCCGCAAGTGAACGCGCAACGGACACACTGGATAAAAAGATAAAGAAGCTCATTCGCAAGGACATGGAGCTGAACCCCGCAAACGCCCGGAAATAGGGCGTTTCTTCACATTTTATACATGACACAGGCAGCGGTATGTGGTATAATATAGACAGTACAAATACCATGCTTGTCTGTCGTCGGAAAGGAGGACAAAATGTTACAGACAGACAAGATTACCGCTTTATATTGCAGATTGAGCCAGGAAGATATGCAAGCCGGGGAAAGCGAAAGCATACAGAACCAAAAACTGATTTTACAAAAGTATGCTGACGAACACCACTTTTTCAACACACGCTTTTTTGTAGACGACGGATTTTCCGGCGTGAGCTTTGAGCGTGAGGGGCTTCAAGCCATGCTGCATGAGGTTGAAGCCGGGAACGTGGCGACCGTCATAACAAAAGACCTTTCCCGTCTGGGACGTAATTATCTGAAAACCGGCGAACTGATAGAGATTGTTTTCCCCGAATACGAAGTGCGCTACATTGCCATTAACGACGGTGTAGACACAGCGAGGGAAGATAACGAGTTTACCCCTCTGCGGAACTGGTTCAACGAGTTTTACGCCCGCGACACCTCAAAGAAAATCCGGGCTGTCAAACAGGCAAAGGCACAGAAAGGCGAGCGCGTCAACGGCGAAGCTCCTTACGGCTACCTTATCGACCCGGATAACCGCAATCATCTGATACCCGACCCGGAAACGGCACACGTCGTAAAACAGATTTTTGCAATGTATGTACGGGGCGACCGTATGTGTGAAATCCAGAACTGGCTGCGGGACAATGAGATATTGACCGTCGGGGAACTGCGCTACCGCAGGACAGGGAGCAAACGCCACCCCCGCCCACAGCTCAACGCATGGTACAACTGGCCGGATAAGACACTGTACGACATTCTGACAAGGAAAGAGTATTTAGGGCATACCATAACCGGGAAAACCTACAAGGTATCTTATAAGTCGAAAAAGACGAAAAAGAACCCGGAGGAAAAAAGGTATTTCTTCCCCAACACTCACGAACCTTTGATTGATGAAGAAACCTTTGAACTTGCACAGAAGCGGATTGCCACCCGGCAACGCCCGACAAAGGTTGATGAAATTGACCTGTTTTCCGGGCTGCTCTTTTGTGGGGACTGCGGCTACAAAATGTATGCAGTACGCGGAGCCGGGACGCTTGAACGGAAACACGCCTACACTTGCGGCAACTACCGCAACCGGGCAAGAAATGATATGCTCTGCACTACGCATTATATCCGCAAAAGCGTATTGAAAGAACTTGTCCTTGCAGACTTGCAGCGAGTAACGTCTTATGTGAAAGAGCATGAACAGGAGTTTATCGAAACCGCCAACGAGTGCAGCGCAAAGGCAGTACAAAAGACGCTGACACAGCAGCGGAAAGAACTTGACAAGGCGCAGAACCGTATTAACGAGCTGAACATCTTATTCCGCAAGCTCTACGAGGACAACGCTTTAGGGAAACTTTCAGATGAACAATTTGCTTTTCTGACTTCCGGCTATGATGAAGAAAAAAAGACGCTGACCCGGAGGATTGCGGAGCTGTCACAGGAAATCGACAACGCCACCGAGCGCAGCGCGGACGTAAAAAGGTTTGTCGCACTGGTACGCAGATACACAGCGATTGAAGAACTGACCTACGAAAACGTCCATGAATTTATTGACCGTATTCTTATTCACGAACTGGATAAGGAAACGAACACCCGCAAAATCGAAATCTTTTATAGCTTTGTCGGCAGAGTTGATACAGGCGACAAGCCTACTGAAAGTATCTCCTATTTCAGACAGATAGGAGCCGACGTAAAGAGTTATGCTATCTAACATACATCAAAAAGAGGTAAGATAACACCCTCTGCAAAAAAGGTATCGTTATCTTACCTCAACAAAATTTGTTCCGGTATATCCGTCATCCACATAATATTTTGTATCCGTTAAGCCCATTTCTTTTGCTTTTTGTGATAACAGCTTCTTTTGATTGCCTATGGAGTTACTCTCGCTTTCCGTTCCGTCATCACGGGACAAACGACAATAAAGAGCTGTTATCCCTATTTGATTTTTGTTTTTCGACTGCATTTAATCCTCCTTTCCGACAGTCGAACAATCATATTCATCTGTCATTTTATCATTGATGCTATCAACAGACAATTCTGCGAAATCGCCCGTGAGATATTTTTTCAATCTGTTATTCAAATGATTGCTGTCGCTATATTTTTTAATGTTAAAATCCTCAAATTTACCGCAAACGATATATCTTACTCCGTTTATCATATATTCGCCTGTACCCAAGCTGAAATTTACTATTTGCTTTTTCATATCATCTCTCCCTCTCACGCTGTCGGATTAAATATTTTCTGTAATGATCGCAAGCTTTAATTATGAAATCTTCGGTCTTTTGTTTATCCAACCCTTTTGGCAAGACATTTCGCAACTTATCTACGGATATTCGCACTTGCTCTTTTTGATTTGGCTTTTCTTCATTGAGAACGGCGAAAACCGTATCGACGAAAAAGTTACCGTCTTTACTGAATTTTCTTAATCTTTGTGCTTGCGATAATGACGGCGTAGCATCGGTAAATTCTATTTGTTCAAGCAATATTTGTTGTTCACATTCCGACAGATATGAAATTTCAACCGCAGGAGTAAAGGCTATCCTTTCTTCGTCAACGAGTTTAAGCAATTCGGGTATTAAGTATGTCAGGCGTATATATCGCTGAACATTTCTGCCGCTTTCGGTATCGGATATGTTATCTCTTGACTTGTGGACAACTTGTCCATAAGTTTTACCTTGATGTTTTAAGGCTTCTAATTTCATTTTGTAGGCAAAGGCTTTTTCGCTTGGCAAGATATGTTCACGGTGTATGTTTGAATCCACCATTTGCACAATCGCCTCGTCTTTTGTAAGTTCTTCGATTATTGCGGGTATGCTTGTTATCCCTAATGCTTTGCAGGCTTCAACTCGTCTGTGTCCGCTGATAATTTCGTATTTACCGGCCGGAAAAGGACGGACAATTATCGGTTCAAGCAATCCGTTTTCTTTTATGCTTTCTGTTAATTCTTGTTGCTCAATTCCGCTTCTTTTCTTAAACGGATGATTTTCAAAAGGAACAAGCAAATCTATACTTATGTTTTTTATCATTTTTCTGCCTCCTTTAATATTTCAACTTTTTTGAGGGAAATACCCTTATGGTTTTTCTCATAAATCAATCTTAAATTTGTTCCGTTATCTATCTCGTAAAAGCCAAGATAACTCTGCCACCAAAATACGGGTGTGATTATTTTTCTTCCGTCACTTAGCCGAAGAAAAAGTCGCATCATATTTCGACTTGCCTCTGCTCGCATTATCAACTTTGCGAAGTATTCGCCCTCTTTATCAATAAATTTGTAGTCGGAGGTAATGATGTGTTCTTCTCTCATTTCTTCTCTTGTGTAAACTTTGTTTTGAATCATAATATATCCCTTCTTAATAAATTCTCTTTATCGGAAAGTAAAAGCTATATATTTATTTATATATTTATACGGCTGCTCTCCGTTTTGTTTTAATCATCGATTTATCTTTGCTTTACATCTCTGTTTCTGTATTGATTTGGTACCGAAATCGGTAATTTTTCTTTTGTATCGACTTTTTATTGAAAACAAGTATCGCTATATCAAATTAACCGCTGTCATCATATTCACGGCGATTTTTAACGCTTTTTGCACCTCTTTTGGATTTGTACTTCGGGCAGAAAACAACGATTGCCTTGTGACTTTGCTTGCATTTGTTTTTGCATTTGCGACAAAGGCTGTTGTATGTTCTTCTGCCTGTTTCGGGATTTATGAAAAAATCCCATTCTTGTTTTGCTTTCTTTGATAATCTCGGCATTGTAAAAACTCCCTTCACTTGTTTGAACCGGGAAAGGCATTTTGCACCCCCTATTTGCAAATAAATTTTCCCTCTCACTTGGTAGGCAACGAAAACGGGCAAAAATTAACCCTCTGACCAATATTTTTTTATTACCCCTTCACTTGTTTGAACTGAGAACGCTTTTTTTGGGGGGGTGTTTTTTGAAAAATTTATATTTTTTAATATTTACCTCTCTATTCATTTGGACAAAGGGTGCCGAAATGCACACCCATTTTTCTAATTTTCAAAAAATTTTACTTACCCACTCACTTGTTTAAACCGGGAGAGCCGTTTTGTACCCCATCCGAAGAGAAAAAGTTTCCGAAAATAAAAAAATCCCTCCGATTTATCAAATCGAAGGGGAAAAGTTAGTTTGAATTTGGTATTCAATTTTAATAGGCAAAAAGAAAAAGACACAGCCAACGGATTTTTCTCCGTAAGCTGTGCCTTGATTTTTATTTGTAAAGATTATTGGTGATGAGAATCCAATATCGAATGTTCAATCTTAGCGAGCAGACCATTTGTATATCCAAACGGTAATTTTGCTCTTTAGGGACACCCTAAGACCTTAATAAACTTACCTGTTGGTGTAGAACATTGAAAAAAGTCAAATATTATATTATAATGACTATATAAGTATATAAATAATAATTAACATCTTTTCGCAAATTGACATCAACATAGCTTAACGGGGAGGAAGTGTGATTATATGTTATTTGATAAATATACAGATAGTATTGATAATCATGTCCAAATTAAAATCAAACACCTCAAAAACCAAGTAAATGAAAGAGTCAATATTGGATTGGAATTGATGAATTTATTAGATGATCCAAATGCAACTGATATAATTGACGAAATTCACCGACAAGCAGAAGAAAAATTATATAATGATTTAGCCTCGCATTCCGATACATATGCATCCGGTTCGGAAATTATATTTATTTCACTGGTTTTAATTGCTATGATGTATTATGATGGCAATTTTTATGACCATGTCAGCTGTGTCTATGCCTCGTTATATGAGGAATTTTCGTCGCAAAAGATAGAAGGAAGAATTCGTTCAATTTTGAGCAAGTTCAGAACTGAAAATGATATTAAAAGCAACTCACGCATAATCAATACTGTTTTAACAAACGCAATTGTTCCAAATGCGTTTTTGCCGTCGTTTTTTGATTTCATTTATGATATTTACAAATTAAATCTAGAATATAGCATTTCCGATGATAAGGAGGAACTGTATGAAGATTTCAAATTTATATTCGATAGTTTGCGCTCAAATATGCTTTTAGATGATGACGATATTCAAATTAATGTCACGAAAAAATCGTACAAACTAATTAAGTCAACAAAACAACTAATAACAAATTCAAACGATACTAACAATGTAATTGAGTTAAGCATGAAAGTTGCTGAAATTATCGACAAACGAGTGTGGGGCAACGAATTTATTGTTAAAAATCCTTACTTAAAATTAGGTTATGAAAAATGGACTTCTAAAATTAAAGAGAAAAAAGAGAAAAACAAGATTCGTAAAAGTTCTGATTTCCGCTCACGCTGGGAGCCGATATATATTTTAGCAAATAACGAAATTTATATGGTACCACCAATTCACAGAATTAAAGCCATCTATGATTACAGAGATATTTATATTATTTTAAAAAACGGTGATGAAGAAATTTATTCTAACTATTCGCCGGATATTAGAGAAATTATAGGTGGATACCGAGTGACTCTGAGTAAGATACGCTTAAATAATCCTTTTGGCGAAATTACGTATATGCTTATGTCAAACCAAGATGTGATTTATAGCAGCAAAAATCAGCTTTTTAGAGATTATTTTGTTTTTGATGAAAACGGAAATGAAATCAAGAACAATACAGACTATTCCGGAGTAGCAACGTTTTGTATAAAAGACTCTGATAATGACTTTTATCTTAGTCATAAAATAGTAAAAGCCGGAGATGCAATCACAATTGGCGATGTTGTATTTAATTTTTCATCACTATTAAAACCTGGTGTTATAGGCGAGTTATATGATAACCATTTTCTTACAGAAGAAGGCAGTGATAGAAAAATTCCCGTTTATAGACAAGTAAAATCTTTGAAATTCGAATGCGAGAATAAATATTCAAGATTCGATTTTATAGTTAATGGTCAAATTCAAAAACAGGAGGAATTTAAACAGAACATTATAAAAGGTGAAACAAGCTCAAAATTATCTGTTAACATAGAAGACATGTCACCCGGTGTATATATGTCCGAGATATATGGGTGGGCTAACGGAAAAAGAAATAAAATTTTTGAGTGTCATTTTGCAATTGATAATGAATTAGAAGCAGAAGTTGATAAAATAGATGCAGAATCATATTTGGTATATGTAGGGTCTTCTTTAATGTCCGAATCTATTTTAAAAGAAATTACTATTTCAGATTTTAATGATAACTGGTTGTGTATCACTTATGATGACAAAAAATACAACTATTTTATTCCGCTTGAGATGGATATGTATAGAATCGACGGCGGTCAATGGCTGTCATTTAAGGATGATATTTGGATTGGCGACATTAGACCTGACAGTGTTATAGAAATTTATAATTTCAAATATGATGCTATATCAATGCTTACTTCTACCGGCATGTATATTGACGAAACGCCTAAATTTGAAACCGGTGCTATATATCACCGTGTTAAAGTGGGATTTTTAAATTCGTATAAAACAAATTATGATTATATATCTATTCTCTTTTTAGTTAATGGTATAGCTAAAAATGCATTATGGTGTTATAACAAATGTATAATAGACACAAATAAAACATCGATTATATACAATACCAACAGTAAGTCTCTTGACATTACGCCAAAATTTCACGGAAAAGGAAATGTCTTTTTTACGATTACTGCTGATAATAGAGATGTCTATCAAAGTCAATTTGTAAAAAACAATGTAACAATTCAAGTTGAGAATTTAATGTCATTTGTAGAATACACAATAACATTCTATGAGAAAGAAAAAGGGCTTACATTAAAAAAAGATAAAGCTCTTGCAACTTATAAACAAACAATATATGCCAGAGAAGATTTTATCGGACGAGCATTTAAAATTAAAGATGTGTATTTTGATCAACTAATACAAGGGATTTTCGTCAGAAAAAAATATTCTTTCAATACTACATATATAAAATTTGTGAATATGATCAATAATGATAATTTTATTGGGGAAGTTTATGCAAAAACACTTAGGGGAGCATATATGCTTGACAACATAAATCCTGTTGAGGTTGAAATGTGCAGTGATGTAATAGATGGAATAATTGAGCTTTCTGTTACAAAAGACGGAGATGGTCTACTTATGGATTTTGAACATCACGGAATAAAAAACACTATGGATGACAGTGCCGCCATAGACATTTTTTCATATAGTATAGCAGTACATGAGGAGAAAAATTATGAGTAAAAGAAATCCGATTGAACGTTCGGAATATATCAATAACCGATACAAGGAATATCTAAGGTCTTCTTTTCAATTTGAGTCAGACCGTCTTCAATCTTTGTTCGAAAAGCAGTTGGATGATGAGGACTTATTCAAAGGTCCGTATGTTGACTTGAATCTTCCTTTCAAACGAGGTAAGAATTTAAATGAGCTAATCAGTGAAGGTGTTGTATGCCAAACTTTCAAAAGACTCGGTGACATTGACTTTGAACGACCATTATATTCTCACCAAGAAGAGGCCATTCGTCATATTTGCTCCGGTCATAATGCAGTTATTACAACCGGTACGGGTTCGGGAAAAACCGAAAGCTTTCTCTTGCCTATATTAAATGAACTTACGAATGATATAGAAATAGGGAATCAAGAAATTGGAATAAGAGCAATATTCTTATATCCTATGAATGCACTTCTTAATGACCAAATAGAACGAGTAAGAAAAATACTTGCTGATTTTCCTGATATAACATATGGCTTTTTTACAGGTGACACTGAAGAAACCGTCTCGAAAAACTATCGAGTAAAACATGCTGAAGAAAATAATATTGTTATACCTGAAAACGAGCTTATTTCACGAGAAGAAATTCGTAATAATCCACCGCATTTACTGTTTACAAATTACTCAATGTTGGAATACTTGTTGATTAGTCCTAATGACTATGCAATTTTTACACCTGAAAGATTAAGCAATTGGAAATTTGTTATATTAGACGAAGCCCATACATATCATGGTGCATTAGGGATAGAATTGTCCCTTCTTATGCGAAGGCTCACTGGTTTCGCACCGAAAAAACCTCGCTTTATTCTTACGAGTGCAACATTGGGTGAAAAGGGTAAATCAGAAAATGAAATTATTGAGTTCGCCCATAATTTAACATCTTCTGACTTTAGCATCCAAGATATTATATTTTCAAAGAGAATACCTCTTAGAGAGGATCTTGTAAAATATACAATATCAGGCTCTGACTATCAACTTATTAAAAATGCTAAAAATGATTTGAATGCCATTGCAAAAGTGGCATCCACATATTGCAATATAGAAACTGCTGACATGCATGAATATTTATATGAATTACTGGTTCATGATAGACATGTATATGATTTATATAAATCATTAAAAAACGGAAGTAAAGCTGTTAACACAATTCTCAAAGAATTTAACGGCACGTTATCGTCAGCACAACTTGTGGATTTAATAGATCTAATCAACCAATCTGAAAAAAATGGGATTGGTTTATTCGATTTAAAATATCATTCATTCGTTCGCCCTTTGTCGGGTGCTTATGTAACTTTAGGAGAAAACCCAAAATTAAGTTTAACAAAGACAAATATAATTGATGGTTTTAAGGCTTTTGAATTGGGTAACTGTCGTTATTGCAGTTCTCCTTATATTATTGGGAAAATTTATAAAAACTCTTCTGATGGAATAGACTATCTCATACAAAATAAAGAAATCGACATATATGAGAATTATGGAAACAATGAATCAGTCAGCTTAGATTATTTTTTAATGGACAATATTACAGATTCCGAAATTGAAAGCGATGCTCTGGAGGAATTCAAAGTTTGTTCAAAATGCGGAGCGATTCATATAGCAAACAACTTGAACGCAAGACAGTGTTCTTGTGATAAGAATTTTATTCGTTCAATTTATCGAGTAACTCAAACGAACGATGATGGAAATGAAATTGTTTATAATAATATCAATCAATGCCCTTGCTGCGGTCACAAAAGTCATTCGGGAATAGTAAAAAGCCTTAGTCTTGGAAAGGATGAAGGTACTGCGTTGATAGCTCAAACTCTTTATGAGGCTATTGATGACTGTGAAATCCAAGCAAAAAAAGCACCAAAAATATCTTTAAAAATCAAGGATAAATCGGTAACCGAAAACAGCAAAAATAACATCAAACAATTTTTAGCTTTTTCTGACAGCCGCCAGCAAGCAAGCTTTTTTGCAACATTTTTTGATTCTAACCATACAAGAATGTTACAAAAAAGACTGATTTGGGAAATCATAAAGGAAAACAATTATAAAAATATAACAGTTGACGAATTAGTCGCCCGATTATCAAAAATGATTAAAGAACAAGATTTGTTTCCAAACGATATGGAAGCAAATAAGAATGCGTGGATTTCTGTTCTTGTAGATCTATTAAAAGTCGATGGTTCTTATGACAGTGAAGGATTGGGGTTATATTATTTCGACTTAGATTTAAGTGATATATTTTCACAAGTTTCCGAAGATGATGTCGCCGCTGAATTTGGTCAATATCATATTACAAAAAAAGACTTAGAAAATATAATGCAAGTGGTGCTCGGCATATTCAAAACCACTCCGGCTATTGATTACGTTAAATCTTCTCTTAGTCCGGAAGAAAAAAGAGAAAGTTTGGATTATAGGCGCTTTGACAATTATATAATGTATGAATGTCCAAGAGCATTGAACAACGTGAGGAGCTTCTTACCTGTCAAAGCAAAAGACAATATGGTTGTTCGCTATGTCCAAAAGGTTTGTGAATGTGACGAAGGAACTGCAAAAGAAATTTTGCATGTAATATTTAATAATTTGGCTGTAGAAGGTGGTATTCTAAAGAAGCATAATTCTAAAGAATGGTATCAAATAAATGTAAGCAAGTATATCGTAAAAAACTATAAAACATCACCGTATTACATCTGCTCAAAATGCAAAAGGCTTACTCCGTACAATGTACATGGAAAATGCGTTCATGACAAGTGCGACGGTGAACTCAGAGAAATAAATCCGGATGAAATATTAGCTTCAAATTATTATAGAAATCAGTACAAAAATAAAAAAATTGAAAGTATTGTAATTAAAGAACACACGGCTCAGCTCGAGCGCAAAATAGCAAAACAATATCAACAAAATTTTAAGAATAAAAAAATTAATATTCTTTCTTGTTCAACAACATTTGAAATGGGAATTGATATTGGCAATTTGGAAACTGTATTTTTGAGAAATGTCCCGCCACTACCGGCAAACTATGTTCAAAGAGCAGGTCGTGCAGGACGAAGAAAGGATAGTGCGGCATATATCCTTACCTATTGCGGAACAAGTTCACATGATTATACATATTTCTGCGAACCCGAGAAAATGATTAGCGGCGTAATCAAACCGCCATATTTTAATGTAGTTAACCACAAGATCATATTGAGGCATCTTATGGCTGCGTGTTTGGGATTTTTCTTCCGTAAACATCCAAATTATTTTAAAAATATCGACGAATTCGTCTTCGGAGAAGGAATTGAATGCTTCAACGAATTTATATCAAGCCGTCCAAGCGATTTAAATCGATATATAAATGAACGGGTTCTTCCTGGTCAACAATATGCCGAATATCATAAATTTAAATGGTTTGATGATATGGGTGGAAACGATGAAAAATTACAACACTTTGCAGATGCGATAAAAGAAACTGTAGATGAATATAAAAAAGCTCAGGAGGAAGCGTTAAGAGAAGAAAACTATAAAGAAGCAGACTATTATAAAACACAAATTGAAAAATTACATAAATTGGATATGATCAGTTCTCTGTCAAAGTATAGCGTAATACCCAAATACGGTTTTCCTGTAGATTTGGTTGAACTTCAAATTTACAATCAAAAAGGCAAAATTGACACAAAATATGATTTAAGTAGAGATCTCAAAATTGCAATTTCAGAATATGCACCTGATTCAGAAATAATTGTTGACAAGAAAAAATATACTTCAAAGTATATTACATTACCCAAGAGTGAACAATTTCCAAAGCATTATTTTTGTGTTTGTCCAAACTGTAAGAAAGTAAATGTTTTTGTTAGCGAAAGAACTATTGACGAGTGTAAATACTGTGGTCAATCTCTCAAAGCTGAAAAAGCTGAATTTTATATAGAGCCGATATATGGCTTTAAAACAGGAGACACAAAAGAAAGCACAAGAATGAAACCGAAGCGCTCGTATTCTGGCGAAATATCCTATATAGGCGGAGGAATAAAAGATGATGTTCATATCCACATTGGTGATACCATCGAAATAGAAACCAGTACAAATGACGAATTACTTATAATGAACAAATCAGCTTTTTATATGTGTCCGGAATGTGGATATAGTGAAATCATTAAAGGAAATACTACATCTATGATAACATCACGCAAACATAAGAATTATAGACAATTTGATTGTAGTTGCGAGGAATTAGAACAGATAAAATTAGGACATCGTTTTCAAACCGATGTTGCTCGTTTTAAAATACCGTCTTTGTCATCATCCACAGCATGGGATTATGCGGCTGCTTTATCCTTTATGTATGCATTCCTTGAAGGTATAAGCAATGCATTAGAAGTAGACAGAAATGATATTGACGGAATAATTGAACCGAATTTAGATTTACATAGTTATGATGTTTTAATCTATGATAATGTTCCCGGCGGTGCGGGTCATGTTAAACGTCTAACAAGTAAAGATGCTGTGATAGATTCACTTAAAACTGCTCATGATAAGGTGTCTCAACCGTGTTGTGATGAAAACACATCATGCTATAATTGTCTCAGGAACTATTATAACCAAGCATACCACAGCAAATTGCAGCGAAAATACGCCAGAAATATTATTGAAGGTCTTATAAGAGAAATTCAGTAATAGTTATTAAATGTTTTTGTTTGTGTAGGTCTTAGGGCGTCCCTAACGAGGTGTTTGGTAGTGTAGCTGTCCGAACACACCGCTTGTTTCACAACAAAGTGAAAGTAACCGATTTGGACAACCTGTCCACAATTGATTTGCTCGCTGAGATTGTGTGAAAAGTGGGCAAGCTACCGTTTGGATATCCAACCGGTCTGCTTGCTAAGATTATGCATTGCAACTTGGTAAATAAAATTTAAAGCACAGCCTACTGGATTTTTCTCCGTAAGTTGTGCCTTGTTTTTAGTTGTATATTACTTGTTCATTAACAATTTCTGTTGCTCGATTACGAATGTTGTTCATCTTTTGCACCCACAATATTGGGCTATCCGATTTCAATTTTTCTGTAACATTTTCTTTTTCGGCAAGGTCTTTTACCAACCGAGAAAAAAGATTTTGAGCCTGTTTATCAATGTCGACAAGATATAAATTGAGCTTACCACTTGTCAGCAAATTGTAGTAATGCACTTTATGGGTTTGCTTCAAATATCGTTTGTGCCTCATTGCCCATACACCGATATTCGTTTCTTTTTCTTCCGCTGGTAACGAAAGATTAGGCAATAAATAGTCGCCGACCTGCGTATAAGTACCGCCGTTATTTTCAAAAATTGTTTTCATATTAAAACCTCCTTGATTTCAGTAAGTTCATTATACGAAAAACAAAGTAAAATTGCGAATGTGCGGATTATTATTTGAATATGATGTTCGACTATCGCTAAAACTGTATTTCGCCAAATCCTATATGAACATTCGCACCAAACAACAAAGGGTATCAATACAAAACAGTATTGATACCCTTTGTTCTTATATTCAGCAAATGAACATCTTGGCTTTAATTATGTATAGTTTTGCAATTAATAGCAAAACAGTCAGTCAAAGCAAAAACTTTAACTGACTGTTTGTGTTAAAACTACTTAAAAAGATAGAATACAAAATATGATAAAATAAATACAGCTAATGCAATTATTTTTTTATTTCTATCATTTCTAAACATTGCTATTTGTTCGTTCCCATTTAAGGAATTTACCTTTTTAAGTTTGCATATTCTTTTTACTGATTGTAGTATAGAGCCAACACCTAAATAAATTCCCAAAACATAAGCTAAATTTTTAAAAAAAATAATTCGCAAATTGCAATAGTAAGTTGCGATTAATTAAAAACTATAGTTTGATTATTTATTTCTAAAGAATAATTCTTTGTGTAACTATTTATAGTACCATAAATTAAATATGATTTATATACCTTAGAAGACTGCTTAGAATTAATAACTCCAATAGGAATAAATTTAATATCTGAGTCCGAAGTATCTTTTATAGTTTGAATATCTTCACCGAAATAATATGTGCCACATAAATAATAGTCAGAGGAGTTAGTAATATGAGTTATGCTTAAGTTAACATATCTATCATCATATTGGCTTTCTGTTGAATAATCAAATACAGTAGTAATTTTATATGAATTATTGTCTGTCCCCAAATATGTGTTGGTATAATTGTTCTTGCTTTTTTCTAAAATAACCATACAAGATTTTTCATCATAAACAACATCAGCTATTCTTTCACTTGATGGATATAAATAGTTAATAACCTGTTGAGGAGATTGAAAATCTATAAATAGGTTTTCAATCGGCAAGAATTCCAATACTGTGCAAAAGCATAATGCTGAAACAATGATTAGGAAATACATTCTTTTCTTTTTGGGCTTGCAAATCCTTGCTATGAAAATGAAAACTATTATAGTGATTATTATTCTAATTATACTATACATATAATATACCTTTCTGATATTTTTATATTGCAGGAACAGTTTGAGTTGAGTATGATGAATCGTAACCGTATAAAATCGCTGCAATTAATAAAGCATTAACACTAAAAATAGTAATATGTTACTGCATCGGTTGAAGAATTTGCCTTGTAGCTTACTGCATACAGCTGACCGTTTGCGTCATAACAATAGTCAAATACTTTTTCTCCCCTTGTTTCGTGCATAAGGTGACCGTTGAGGTATTCATATGTGTATTCAACTCCATTTACGGTTTTACTTGTTATTACGCCGTTGCTGTCATACTTATAGCTGATACTGTCATTGCCGCTTTGTAGGGTTGTAAGCTTTCTGCCGTTGAGCCAAGTCATTTCCATACCGTCACGATATGAAAGCGGATTGCCTATTTCATCATAGGTTATTGTTTCTCCGTTGTAGCGTGTAAGCTTGTCGCCCCAGTTAAAAATATTATGTATCCTTTCAAAAAACACTTCACATTAATTTAAAGGAAATATTCTTAAATCTTTAAGACAATTTTTTGTTTTAGCGAAAACAATTAATTTTTCTATGCTCTAATTTCACATTTATTGCAATAAGCTTTTTGTAATATATTTTCTGTTGTATTAAAATTAGATCTAATAAAAATTAACATCACCAAATTACCAAAACAAAACATTAATATAGGAAGTAATATGGTTGAAGGATTATACAATAAAAAAATAATAAAAAACAATATACACAAGCAACTATATATTATCTGAAAAAACAATGTTACTGGTGATGGTTTTAGTTTTGCATAAACGATAGTTCCTTCATTATTACTTTTAAAACAGCCCACAACTTTTGTTCTTATCGGTTCTCTTGGACCAGATAGATTAAGTGTAATATCAAAACTATCATCTGATATTCTGCCAATAAAGTCGCATTTGTACTTACTTGCTTTGCTATAAGGAAAAGTCAGTTGTTTCAATTTTTCTTTGGAATTATCTAAAGAAAGATTTGTATTAATTGTTATACTCTTATCATAAATCATAGCATTATACTCCTTAATAATATGACGGAGAACTACAAAAACCCGGACCTTTTCCTATTGGTCTTCCACAAGCACGACAATACTTCTGAGAGTTTTTATTATGTATCTTATTATTGTTTGTATTATTTTTATTCATATTCTTTTTTATATTCTTGTTAGTCGTTTTGGGAGTATTCGAGGTACTTGTATATATTGTATTAGTTGTCGGTGTATATGTATGGAAATCAGCACCTAAGCCGCCACCTGGATTTATAACAATACCCGCAAAACCATATTCACTAAAAACTAAATCAACACCTAAAAAACCGCCAAAACCAGCAGAACCACCAAAATAGAAATAGCGTCTCTCAGATAATTCATCAACACTATTTGCATCCCAATAAAAGCCAATCGGCATTGATGCACTCAAATCAGCAACACCAAAATATGGATTTTCTTTTAAATTGGTTCCGGCGTATGAAAATTGCAAAGCAGTATCTCCATTTCCGTCGAAAGCTGCACAAATAGATGCATTCACTCCCCAAAAAAGTGTACAATCTCCAGAAAAGCCAACTGTAGTAACAAAACAACCACCTGTGTCAATATAGATTCCCGGGTTATTCTGACAATACGCATTCATATTAGTATCAAGAATGTTATCGCCTGACTGGAAATAGCCGTCTGCATTCACAAATCTGTGGGTAACAGGGTCGTAGTAGCGGCTCATAAGGTAGTATAAGCCTGATTCAGAGTCATAGTAATAACTGCGATAGCGGAATGGATTGAGGTTAGCAATATGGTTAGGGTCTGTAATTTCTTGATTGCTCGCATTTGATACTGTGAGCACATTACCCCAGACATCGTATTCATACTTAGCTACAACATTACCGCCAGCATCATATATTGAAGTAATATCACCTCTCCAATTATGCGCATAATAATAGGTTACTGCGTCAGTTGAAAAATTTGCCTTGTAGCTTACCGCTATTATTAGTGCATTCAACTCAATTTATGTTTTTACAATTTAGCCAAGTCGTTGTCACACTGTTATTAAGTATGACAACGACTGATTTTTAAATTATGCTTTAGTCATCTGAATTACTTAAATCGGCATATGTAATAAACCACCAATGTTGCAATATAATTATCATAATATGGCTGATTGCACACATCAATATCAGAAAATCATACTCGGTATCGGATATATACAATTCAAGAAAAACAAAGCTATTATAAGATTTAAATAAGACAATATTTTAAAATACTTACTCGTGCTCACTTTATCAGTATATATTTTAAATTTCTTGTATGACGATATATAAAATCCAACACTAATCTTATTAGATTTATTATCAGTATCCATTATTTTGTGATTCGGATATTTATTATATTTTTCATCACAGTTATGTTTACACGAAACGCATAAAAAAATATCTGACAACAGCATAAAAAGATGTACCGCTAATATATAATTCAAAATATTAAAATCAGCAATGATTACTTTTAAATGCAAGAATTTTACTGTCATTCCATAATAAAAATATAATACTACGATAACTGTAATATTTATCCATATATTAACATCAGTAACTTTTATTCTTTTTAATTTATATATCCTTAGTAAGTAATAAATGGCAGATATAATAAATACCGCAAATTTACATATGTAATATTTATTACTATAGATATACGCCGGCAATTCAACTTTCTCTGAAATCCATATCAAAAACGGAAACAGCATTGCAACTGTCATATAAATGAAAGTCAATATGTAAGGCTTTTTGTTTAGCATAATATAAAACTCACTTAATTTAAATATCAATTAATGATTTATGAAGGAAAAGGAGTTGATAAGGAATACTCATATCTATTTTATTAATAAATATATTTACAAGTGCTCCTAATATTACACTACAAAAATATATGATTACAAAATATTGTACTATTCTACTATAATCATATTTATTTTTGAGAGTATTATTTTTTATAACTACTTTTTTATATGCTAATTTTTGGTTAAAATAACATGAAATATTTATAAGAAATTTTGCGCCAAACATAGACTCAAATACCATACATATATTATTATTTACACCTATGTGTCCAATAAAGCCCAAACATGGTAATAAATATATTATATAAAACAAACAAAAATATAACACAGGTAATATTGTATAGATGATGGTTTTATTACTAATATAATGGCAAGATAAGTATAAAGAATATATTGATATAACAATCGATAAAAATGTAAAAACACTTCGCACCAATATAGTATCATTATTTTTAAAATACAATGAGTAAATTATCATTAATAAAACACCAAGCATAAATACAAATATATCTTTATATAACAAATGAAATTTTTTATTTATCATATTAATTACCACCATATATATTGAAACTCGTTTGCAATATAATCAATATTTATTCCAGCACTAAATGATGCTCCAATTATTATATATCCACCTGAGGAAAAACCTATAACATGCGATTCACCTGAATTTATAATTGTTTCATCAGATAAACAATCCATAAATTCACTTTCACCATATGAACCTAAATCCCATCCCATAACTGTAAGACCAAGTTGACTTGATGCTTTTTCACCAAAATAAATATTATTATAATCTATATGTATAGATAATGGAGAAAATTGTGCTAAAGCTTCTATTCCCACCAAATCCAGTGTATTAAATTCTGCACCCAAACCATAACCAACATCAGCATCTACTTCCAAACTGTTAATTATTGTTAAAAATGATTGCTGAATTTTTTCCCCTACATTGTAGTATTTAAATTGCCCATTATCATCCACATAATCATAATTTGTTCCGTGATATTTGTTATAATTACGCAGACCTTTTTCTGTTTGTAAATATTTTCTTCTGTCCAAATTACACATTGGACAAGTAGGGTTGCCACAGATTACATCTGATGGATGATTACCAGTTGGATCAGAATTCATAATCGGGTTATTCTGACAATACGCATTCATATTTGTATCAAGAATGTTATCGCCTGACTGGAAATAGCCGTCTGCGTTTAGGAATCTGTGTACTACAGGGTCGTAGTAGCGGCTCATAAGATAATATAAGCCTGATTCAGAATCGTAGTAATAGCTGCGATAGCGGAACGGATTGAGGTTTGCAATATGAGCAGGGTCAGTGATTTCAGAATTGTTTGCATCTGTTACTGTAAGCACATTGCCCCAATCATCATATTCATACTTTGCTACCATATTACCGTCGCCGTCATAGATTGAAGTAATGTCACCTCTCCAATTATGCGCATAGTAATAGGTTACTGCGTCGGTTGAAGAATTTGCCTTGTAGCTTACTGCATAAAGCTGACCGTTTGCATCGTAACAATAGTCGAATACTTTTTCTCCCCTTGTTTCGTGCATAAGCTGACTGTTGAGGTATTCGTATGTGTATTCAACTCCGTTTACGGTTTTGCTTGTTCTTACGCCGTTGCTGTCATACTTATAGCTGATACTGTCGTTGCCGCTTTGTAGGGTTGTGAGCTTTCTGCCGTTGAGCCAACTCATTGTCATACCGTCACGATATGAAAGCGGATTGCCTATTTCATCATAGGTTATAGTTTCTCCGTTGTAGCTTGTAAGTTTGTCACCCCAGTTAGCGTCATCATATCCGTATGTATTTACTCTTGAATCATATAGTTGTCCATGAGCACCAATCCTGCTGACAGTTTCTGTAAGAATATTTCCGGCTTCATCATAATCGTATCGGTATTGTTTTTGATTAATATAATCACAGGAAGTTATAAGTTGATTAAATTCGTCATATTCATACAAATATAATCTTTGCCAGTCATTGTTTACCTTTTTATAAATGTCGGTAATATTGCCATTGGTGTCATACTCATATTTATAAGTATCTTTAGCAATGGTTTCTTCCTTAATTTTTGTTGTGGTAAAATTTTCTCCACGATTACTGTCATAGTAAGTGTAACTCATATCAAGCGGAGTTTTTAATGCAACAGATGATTTTGTCTGTCTGTTTAGTCCGTCATATGTATATGTTACCTTACTTGAAACATCAGAAGAATATTCGGTAAGCAAATTGTCTTTGCCGTAAGTAAAGCTGTGCACAATTGAACTGTCGCCGTTTTTGCTTGCGAGTTTTGTTATATTGTTATTTAAATCGTAATCATACTCATAAGCCGAAACAAACTTATTTTCTGCATCGGATTTTGAAATATCGGTTTTAACCTGTCGCACAAGTCGGCCTGTTGTATCATAATCATAGTCATACTGTCGATTATTTACAAAGTCTTTATGGCGCATAACCGAACCTGTTTTATCGCTTAAAAAGCTGAATGCAAGTTTGCCGTTATAGAAAAGTTCCTTAACATTGCCGTATTTATCGTAATTGTAATTTACGTTCTGACCGTTTCCGTAGGTTACTTTTTGAAGTATGTTGTTATTTGTGCCGTAATCAAAAGCAGTAAGCACCTGTGAACCTACTTTGTTTTCGGTTGTATTGTAGAACTTGTCATAGTCGATGATGTAATCGGTATTTGAATGGTTGATTTTTGTTAGAAGTTTTCCCGATTCATCATAGGTATAGTTATTTTGCGCCGTGATGTCAGTGTATGAATCTGTCTGCGACACGCTGATAAGCTGTCCCCTATTTTCATCATAGGTATAGTTAATCTGTGCACCTGTGTCGTTATCCTTTACACTGTCAAGATAACCTGTGGTTGAATTGTAATTATATGTATCACAGTTGCCGTCCTGATCATACAGTTTATCCAAAAATCTTCCATTTTCAGTATAGTCCAGATTTGATTTTAGTACAAGTGTTTTTTCGGAATTATTTGCTTCAAGTGCTGTTGCCTGTCCTTTGGAATTGTAGGTGTAGTTGTATTCAACTCCGTTCTGACTTGTTGCCTTAGTCATATTATGATTATCGTCATAGTCATAAGTGTAGCCATAGCCTTTTGCATCAACTGATTTTGTAAGATTTGAATCGGAATACTCCATTTTGGATTTTTGTTCTGCATTAGAAGTTACAGTTACAAGTTCACCGTCATCGTTATATGTATAACTCGGAACAGAATCTTTAATAAGCTGTGCGTTGTCAAAGTAAGCCGTGTTGTACTGTTTGGTAAATCTAAGGAAAACCGTAACTTTAACAGGTACTTTATTTGCATCTGTTTCATCACTTAGATTAAATGCAAACGAAGTGTATTGCCATACACCAACGGACTTGTTGAAAGACTGCGGCTTCTTTCCTTTTGCACTTCCGTCGCTGTACTTTACCTCAACATACAAATCGAATCGGGAAGTATCGTTATCCGTTACTGCTACAGAATCACCTCTTGACCATGCACTGAAAATATAGGTATCGTCTTCACTGCCGCTTACAGGCACATCCTGATAAATTTGTTTGTTCTTTGTAACATCACCACGGATTTTAAACGATTTTCTGCCGTCGCATTTTGTATAGGTGGTAGTTGTATCATTTGAGGAATTTAAAGTTAAATTATGATTACCCCAAAATGTTGGCATCAAGTTACTTCCTGTAGTTTCAAAGTTTGAATTTTGAAGAAGATTGTATTTATTGGGAACATCGCCCTCTTCAAGCTGTACACCGTCAAAATACGCTGTTCCTGTAGTACCTCTTACGGCAAGATATACGCAAGAATTTGTTGTGTTTTCAGGAACGGTAAAAGTAGTATAAATTCTCTGCCAACCGTTATTTATATTTTTATCTGTTGTGCCTGTTATGTGCTCTGAATTATATTGATTAAATGTACCGTCCGCAAATTCGGTTTTAACTCCGATTAACGCACCGACATCCGTGCCTTTTAAAATATTTGAAGTTTTTACATATGCCGATAATGTATATGTTTTGCCCGGTACAAGCACATTATTGCCTGTTGTTTGCCTTACGCCGCATCTTGAATCTTCACCTGCGGTATTTACTTTAACTTTCAGCGATTTTTGTCCAAAACATTTTTCTTCGGAAACATAGCTTGTTGAATAATCAATACCGCTGCCTTGGTTTATATTGCTCCAATATGTACTGCTTTCCAAGCTGTGGTTTTTAAGTAAATTTTGAACATTGGTTGTTGTCGCATAATTAGTTGTAACTCTGTTAAGATTTTTCAGGTTATTTTTAGATGTATCGGCTTGTCCATCAGTATACGAATAAACCGCTGCGCCCATTTTTTCGCCGCTTTGCAAACGGTTTTCAACAGATATTGTTCTGCCGAAATTATCAAATTGATATACAGATACGCAGTCGTCACTGTTGCCATAGACACCGTCAAGACCTGAAGTACGGATATTTGTTAAATTAAATTCATTACGGCTGAATGTAATCTTTTGACCTTGTGTTCCGTCAGAAGCATATTCTGTAACAGACGAAACTTTTTTGCCTGAATTAAGCGAAGTATATCCAAAACAAACTTTATAACCGTCGGTATCTGTTACACTTGTCATGGAACCGTCACTGTCGTATTCAAATTTTATTGTTCCGCCGTCAGGATTGGTAATCATAATAAGTCTGTCGTTGTTGTCATATCTGAAAATTCTTGCTTTTCCCGCTGAGTTTGTAACCTTTGTTATACAATGCTCGCTGTTTCTGTTAAATGTAAGTTTATCTCCACAAGCATCTTCTATTGTACTTATTCCTTTTGCAGAATCTAAATTGATTTTTACAGCATTTGAATTTGAATCGACAGTTTTCACAAGAACACCATCGCTATTGAATATCAGCTTATTATTCTTATCATCTTTTATTGTGTAACTCTCTGATGCGCTTGATGAGTTTATTGTAAGCTCTAATTTTAATCCGTCTTCATCTTTGTATGTAGTATTACCGTCTATTGTTTCCTTTATAAAATAATGGTCCGTACCATCTTCATCAGTATATACATACGGATAATTATCTATTAAGTAATCTGATGTGCTAAACTTTGATGACGGATAAAGTGTCTGCTGATAATTCAGTTTCCAACCTTTTCCGGCATACGGAAATGAGCTTGTAAAATGTGAATTACTTGTATATCCGTTAAATATATGCTGTAAAGAAACAGAGCCACTGCCGACAGTAGAATTATCAGATGTAATAAAAGTCAAGTTTCCCGAATAGTCATTAATATACGCAGTACCTGCCGTACCGACAGAGAACGAAGAATAAGACCAATAGTTTTCAAGACCTTTATTGTTTCTGTAAGTAATAGCGATTACCGGGCGTGGTATTGAGGAAGACGGATAAGAACCCGAATAGAATGAAGCACATTGTTCTTCATCACTTTCGTTTGTTGATTTTAATACAACACCGTAGTTTTTGCTACCGTTATACCATTTTTTTACAATATTTGTAATATCCCAATCATGCCATGTTCCGTTATCGGAAGTTAATTTTTCATAATCAAGAGCTGTTCCGCTAAAATCGGCACTATTATTCCAAGTAATTGTTTTTTGTGACCAATCGCTTGTAACAGGATATGCGCCTATATACATATCATCATAAAAAGAATTCTGATAAAGATGCATATTCAGTTGCGCCGAAACAACAATATCTCCCTTATTGAGCTTAGGCAATTCATTTAACTTTATATAAGTTCTGTACATACCGGAGCCATATGTTCCGACATATACAGTTCCTGTATATCCCGTATCACTGCCATAGCCGTAAGAAGTATTTGGATTTGAATTATCTACATATGCACATGATGTTTTATTCCATTTTTGACTTGTGGTGAAAGTAGGGTCAAGAGTTACAGGAAATACTCTTTCATCGTCCTCAAGCCAACTTTTATCATAAGATAAAGTAACCGTCAATTTATTGTTTTTCTGATTTGTAATTTTCACCGAAACATCAGAACTGCCGTTTCCCGCAGAATCCGTCATATACGGAGCTTCAATTATGTATACTTCTTTACCGTTTTTATCTGTAAGCGATATTTCCCTTTCATTTTTTTGAACTGCATTCAAATTGTTTATTTTATATTGAATTACAAATTCATTATTTACATTTTTACTTTTAATAATAAAATTTTCTTTAACACCCAATGAGTTGACAAGACATTGCAAGTCTATGTTGTCATAAATATTTTCATAGAGCATTTCAGACATAAGATTTTCTTGTGCAAGGAAAGCATCATTACCGGTAAGTTCTTCTGTGTTATCAACTAATTTACCTTTACTGTAATTAGTGCCTTTATAACCCCAACTTACCATGTAATCGTCAAACTCAACTTTAATCATATTGTTTAGTTTGGCTTTATTTGATAAATTGACATTAATATTACTGTTTTGATTTTTATAGTATTTTTCATTACTTGCTGTTCCTGATTCATATTCGGTAGCGTTTTCGTTTAATTCAGACAATGAATTATTATATTCCACCCATTCGTCATTATTGTCTTTATAATGCACCGGGTACTCATACTGCGCCGCCATCGTAGAGCCGTCACTCATTCTAAAATACTTTGTGTACTCATCTCGTTCAGAAACCAATTCACCGACAATAGTGTTTTCTGTATCATTTTCTTCTGCAGACGAGAATTTTGATAAATTTGCCGCAACCGCCTGCACAGGAAAAGTGAATGCTATTGTTGCCGTTAATGTTACCGATACGGCAGATAATAATTTTTTAAATACACCCATTATAAATCCCTCCGAAATATTATAATAACTTATAGATTTTTAACTAAATCATAATAACCACCTTCTAAAATTTATATAAAATTAACATAATCTTATTATATCATTTATTTGTCATTTATCAATAAAATTTTAATAAAATAGTGAACAAATATCACTATGTTTAATTGTAAGATGTTACAATTTACTGTTTATATTTGTTATTACGATTATTGATTATAAAAAAAGATATTGATTTTTTGTATCAATACCTTTGCTTTTATAAAAGTAATATATAATTTTAATTTTTTAATCCCACATACAATACTTAACAACCTTAGCAGGCACACCGGCTGCTACTGCGCAGGATGGTACATCGTTTGTTACTACAGCGCCTGCGGCTATGATTGCACCGTCGTCGATTGCTACGCCGTCAAGAATTATTGCGGTCGTACTTGCCGTTGCTGTATTTGCAGCTGCAACAGCCGCCTTGTTTTCTTAAATTTTTAGCGGCAGTTTTATTTGACTGCCGCTTTTCTTTTGATAAAATACATCTGAATTATTATTTTAAAAGCACTGCCGATTGACTGCCCATCTGATTGTAACGGGTTTGCGCAACGGATTTTTCATGACGAACCAATCCGTTGCTTTTGTACGGGTCAAGCAGATAATATCCGCTGTCGTCCTCACCGACAAGTACCATACAGTGCTCGCCTGCAGTCCAAACAAAAACTTCTCCGTTTTCCAAATACCAACTGTCCCCCTTATTAGGCTCTCTCATATTTATTGTAACCCATATAAGAACAGGTATGTTATTTGAAACATATTTTTGCATTAAATAATCAAGGCTTTCTCCGCTTGTATTTTCGCAATGGTAATCAGTGCTTTTTACCGCTTTATTTACGGCATTAACGATTACAGGTGCGTAACAGCCGTAACTGTCATAATCGTTCGGATTTCCTATAAAGTATTCGTAAGGAGATGCGTTGTGCATCTTGCCTTTATCGTCATAAACAATTTCTTTTTTAGCAAGATAATTATTTGCAAAATCAGTCAGTTCAATATCAAAACCGTTATATTGCAGTACCATTACTGCACAAGCAGATTCGTAGCCTGTCGGAAGTACATTTTCCTGGGTGACATACGGCACATTATTGATTATACATTCCGTGTCATCGTCAGCTAAAAATACATAATAATGCGTTTTGGTTTCACTTATCAATATAATCGAAAGAATAAGTACAAAAGCCGTTATAATTATAAAAACAACTTTAGCGGTAAATCTTTTATTTTTCAATAACATAAAATCACATCCAAAATAAGCCGTTTCCTTTGTTATTAAAATAATAGCAAAAGAATACGGCTTATTTTCTTCATAGATGTATTTAATTTGTATATTTTACTCCGCTATTTCTTCTGATTCATCTCGGTAATTTCCAAATTTAAAAACAATGCTGATTTCGGAACAATTTGTATTAAAGCTTACCAAACATTCGGCATCAATATCATTGTCAAACGAATAATCTAAAAACAGTTCGTTAAAGTCAACATTATCGTAAAAACCAGCATTTATATTTTTTGCGTCAAAATACTTTCCGAGCCCTTTAGCAAAACTGTCGCTGATATTGTCGTTTTTATTAAACAACGCTTTTGAATTTACAGAGCTTATATTTAAATTAAATATCATATGCGACTCATCGTCCATAACAAAACTGATCATCCAATCATCGCTTTCCAAATTAACATCCCAAAATATAGCGTAATATGACGGGTCATCATAATATGAAAGAATATTCGGATTGCAGTTTTTGTATATAATGTCATTTTTATTTACATTGAAAGTCAAACCTACATCTTCACTGATTTTATTTAATTCTTCAAAGAATTCCTGCACAACGGTATCACCGTCCAAAAGTGCGCTTTCTCTGCTGATTGATGTTGTGGTAACTTTGTAAGTATCATTAGTAGAATCGATATAAAGTTTAAGTTTTTGAGAAACGGTAAGCGTCTTTTTTGAAATATTTAAGGGTGAAATCTTATTTACTTCTTCATATTTTAAGGCGTTATCCGTCTGAATTTGCGATACGGTAAACTGAGATACAAGACAAGCAAAAATAATAAGACAGGCAAAACAAATTACAATAATATATCTTCGTTTCATTCGTTTTCCCCCTTTATCAAAAATTCCACTCTTGTACCTTCGTTGAGTTTACTTTTAATTGTCAGTTTTCCGCCGTGCATTTCTACTATTTTTGAGCATAAGGCAAGTCCCATTCCGGCACCGCCCTGTTTTCTTGCTCTTGATTTATCAACCATATAAAATTCTTCTGCCACCCTCGGCAAATCTTCTTCACTAATACCTACACCATAATCTTTTACGGCAAACATATATCCGTTACATACGGAATTTCCTGTCAATTCAACGGAACTGCCACTTTGGCTCGCCTTTCTTGCGTTGTCTATAAGGTTAATGAGTACGGTTTTAATTAAATCAAAATCAATATTTATTATGCACTCGTCTACATTAATATAAAGAGTTATACCGCTGTCGTCAAGCAAAAGTTTTACGGAATCTTCTACGCTTTCGGCAAGATATGTTGCGCTGACGGGCTTTAAATCGAGCTTATCAAGTTTTAAAACCATTATTTCCATAAGTTTTTTAGAGAGAGCCTCAAGTCGCTTGCCCTCCTTAAAAATATAATCCGCATAAATAAATTGCTCGTCCGTGCTGAGTTTTTTGGAACGCAGCATATCGGAGTAACCGATAATTGAAGTCAAAGGAGTTTTCAGTTCGTGTGCAAAATTTCCCGTAAAATCTTCCTGCCGCTTTACTGCGTCTTTTAATTCTTTTATATTGTCCTCAATCTTGTCTGCCATAAAATTGAAGTTTTCCGACAACTTACTTACCTCGTCATTGCCCTTGATTTCAACTCGCTTAGAAAAATCACCTTGAGCAAATTCCATTTCCGTTGACGAAAGTTTCTTGATTGGGTCGGTAATCAATTTTGAAAAAATAAAAATCATACCTCCGATTACCAATGTCATACTCGGCAACAGTATTTGCAAAACCGAGTAAAGCCTGTCTTTTTGTTCAAATACATTTGTAATTTTAGCATAATTTTCTAAAAAAAGTTTCTTGCCGTCAATGGTTGTTTTTACAATCGTAACGGAATAATAATTATCACTGTCGCAATACACAGTAGTCAATTGTGATTCATTTTCAAGGCTCATAACTCTGTCTTCGTCAAGCATTACAACATTATCACTGCAGCCAATCAGCTCATAATTTTCATCACGCAAAGCAAATTGCAAATCGCCGTACGAAGTTGAAACCTTAATGTTTGAAGTTACTTTCTTTAAATCGGAAAGCGAGATATCTCCGTTGTGCGGTTGATTATATACTGCAGCAGCAAGCGCACTTCTCAACGATAAATTTTCGGTTTTTGATTTTTCAAATTCATTGTTAAGGTTGCTGTGAAATTCCGAGTCAATAATTATATGACCGCAAACAGAGAATGAAAGCACAGTTACGGTTACAACGCTTAAAAATATTTTTAAAAATACTGACATCAGTCGCCCTCCAATCGGTAACCGATTTTATAAACCGCAACTATTTTCTTTTCCCAGCCGAGTTTTTTTCGCAGGCGCTGAATATGTAAATCTATGGTTCGGCTGTCGCCTATATATGTTTCGTCCCATACACGCTCAAATATTTTTTCTCTGAACAACGCTATGTTTTTGTTTTGAACAAGCATTAAAAGCAAATCAAATTCTTTTACCGTAAGAGGAATTGCAGTTCCGTTCTTTTTTACGATATGAGAATTAATATCTATTACAACATCGCCCTCTGTGATTATTGATGAATTTTTATTGTATCTTCTAAGTACGGTTTCAACTCTTGCGAGCAATTCTATGATTTCAAAGGGTTTGGTTAAATAATCATCGGCACCGAGTTTCAATCCCATAACTTTGTCATAAGTTTCTGATTTTGCGGAAATAAAAATTACGGGTATTTCAAGCGGTTTTATGTATTCCATAAGTTCATAACCGTTTATTTTTGGCAGCATTATATCAAGCAAAATCAAGTCAAAGCATTCGTTTTCAATTAAATCTGCCGCCTCCATACCGTCAAATGCGCAAATGCAGCTGTAACCTGCATCTGTAAGATTTATTCGTATGAGGTCTGAAATACTTTTCTCGTCCTCTACAATTAAAATTCTTATCAAAAAATCCCCTCCGTTCTGTTTGCTTTTATTATACATCAGCATTGTATCTTAATTGTATATAAAAATCAACAGCAGTCATCAAAAAAGATAACTGCCGTAATTATTACTGATATTTATTTTCGTTCTTTTCAGGAGTTGGAGAAATTATTGTTTAGCAAATTGATTTGCCAATCAATTATAAAAGTTTGGTCACCTTTTAAAGGTCGTGGGTGTGGGCAAAGCCCACAAATACTTTCCGTTTATGCAATCTAACGATAGTCAAACAGCTTGCTGTTTGTGCCTTATAAATTGTATATTGAAAGATTTTATGGGCGCTGCCCAAACCCGCAATTTTTGAAAAAATTGAGTAAACTTTTTTGTGTTTGGGAGGATAATTTAGCGTTAGCTGAATTTCAATGCCCGACCGACACTCCGCTAAGCCATAATTTAATATTTTTTAAAATTTATTTCTTACCTACAAGCAAGGTTGAACCGCAAAGTTGTAAATATTTTGCCTCTTTTTTTGTCATAAACATACCGTTTGCAGTATCAATCAATTCTACTTTTTCATATCCCATATCAAGCAGTTTTTGCTTGAATTTTTCCATATCACCGTATCTTGCCTTTGACATTAAGTCGTGAATTGCAAATGTGCCGCCTTTCTTAAGCACTCGCAATGTTTCAAGCAACAATTCCTGTTTATCTGCGCCGGTAATATTGTGATAAACATAATTACTTGTAACCGCATCAAAAGTTTCATCGGAAAAATCAAGTTTGCAGGCATCGCCTTTTACAAATTTCACATTGCTTACACCCTCTGCTTTTGCGTTTTTACAGCACAACATATTGCTAAAATTAGAATACTCCTTTCCCCATCGGTCAAGACCGACAATTTCGGCTTTAAGATTTCTTTTTGCGCACGCAATTGTCAACGCACCGCTGCCGCAGCCGACATCAAGGCATTTACCGCCGTTTGGTATATCTATGTAATTCGCGGTTCCCTCAATAATCTGCTTTGAAAGTTGGCGGGTTCCGTCATACGAAAATGCTTTGTAAGCCATAACACTCCATTTTAAGAACATACCTATGCCAATCAAGGCAATCAGCAGCGCAGCGAATATTATCCACCTTAACACTCCGCTAAGTCCTAACCCGATTACACCGAAAATTACAAATAAAACCGCAAAAACAATTGTGCCTGCAATAAGTCCGTTTACCATATATTTCGGTACCCAATTTTTATAATCAGCTTTCATCTGTATTTTGTCCTTTCCATACAGTTAGCTTTAACTAACTTTTTTTTATTTTTATTATAACATATAATTTATAAAACGCAATACCGAAAGTACAAGCCTATGATTATAAATACAATAATTAAATAGACAATAAGCTTTATATTTTATAAATATACCATAAATTTAAACGGTATAATATATTTTATATGTAAATATTGCAATAATATAAATTAAATGCTATAATATCAAAAGTAATCATAAAGGAGGAGAATATGAAAAAATCATTCAAATGTATATCATTAATGCTTTCTTCATTGCTCATTCTCGGCTGCGGTTCTACTGCGTTTTCTGCCGCCACTGTTGAAGATAACGAATCCGTTAAAGCTATTTACGAAAAGATTGAGGAAGGCAGAACCGTTTTATACGATGAAAACAACAACGAAATTCCTGTTGAAAAACTTAATAACGATACTGAAAATATAAGCAAAAAACTTCCGCAAAAATATGACTTGCGAGATTACGGCAGAGTATCTAAGGTTAAAAATCAGGGTTCCGAGGGATATTGCTGGGCATTTGCATCTGTAGCATCAATGGAATCGAGTATTCTCTCGCAAAATGACCTAAAAAGCAAGCTCGGAGAAAATCCGCAAGACACTATTGACTTATCAGAGGCAGGACAAACCTGGTACATACATTCAGGCATAGTTGACAAGTCATCTCCATTTTACGGCGATTACATAAACGATTCGTCAAAAGGCAGTAACGGAGGCACTTCCGATACTCTTGCCATCTCGCTCAACTCGGGGTTTGGTACATATCTGCAAAGTCTTTGCCCTTACAATGAAGTGAAGAAAGGCTTTTCAGAAACCCTTAGATATTATTCAGACTACAGACTCAAGGACTACAGTGAAATAAGCAATAACAAAGATACTTTAAAATCAAAGATTGTGTCAAACGGTGCCGTTACCGTTCACTATCCAAGCATTACCGACTGCTATTCTTACGATTACGCTAACTATTACAGCGATAATACCTGCATCGGAATCGGAGATTCGCATTTAATAGTCGTTGTCGGCTGGGACGATAATTACAGCAAAGATAATTTTACCGGTAAAGTCAAGCCTTCAAATGACGGTGCATGGCTTTGCAAAAACAGTTGGGGCGAGCATTACGGCAATGATGGTTACATTTGGATTTCTTACGATACAACCAATCTTGCTTTTTCTCAATATATAATGCAAGACAACAATGCTTATGACAACGAATATCAGAACTGCTTTGTCACTCAAGGGTACGGTTACAATTATGAAGGTGCAGCAAATGTATTTACCGCCCAATCCAACGAACAGTTAAAACAAATCAGTTTCAAAACCTTGGGTGCTTATGATTATACCGCCTCTGTTTATGCACTTAATGCTGATTTTGATAACCCAAAAGACGGCAGACTTCTCACTGCTTTCAGCGGGAAAATTGAGAATAACGGCGTACATTACATAGATGTAAAAGATGAAGTTTACCTTACATCGGGTGAAAAATTTTCGGTTGTAATTGAGTCAAACAACGATTCAAGCTATATGTCTTTTTCTAGTTCTTTACTTACAAATCAGAATTGCAAAGAAAATAATTCCTATATATTTAGCCATAACCAATGGAGTGATGCATATAATCAGCCTGATATTTCAAGGGCATATGCCTCTATAAAAGCTTTTACTTCCGATTTAGATAACAGTGAAGTTACAGAAAATCTAAAAAAGGCCGTTTCAGATGCCGAAAACATAGATAAAAGCAAAATCTCCTCCGAGAAATACGCAAATCTTCTGAATTATCAGATTGAAGCGTCAAAATCCCTTTTAAGCAATTCATCTTGCTCTGTTCAAGATATGAACAATTCTGTTATCCTTTTAAAATACTATGAAGAAAAAGCCGTTGACGCTCCTTATGAAATAAGCAGTATTGACGATTACTTTACGCTTATTGAAATTTGCAATAATTACGGCTATATTCCGGAAAAAATAAATCTAAATGCCGACCTTGATTTCGCCGATTATGATAAAGAAGTACCACCGCTCTGCAACAGCGACGGTTATTTCAGTTCTGTATTTTACGGAAATAACCATACAATCAAAAACATTAAAATCGGTTCAACACAAAATGAATTGAACAATATCAGCGGATTCTTCGGTTCTTTGCAAGGTGCAAAAATATATGATTTAACAATAGAAAACGCAAATGTCGCACCTGCAAATGTTAGCGGTGTGCTCAGTGCTTACGCTAAATATGCCGCTATTTTAAACTGCACTGTAAAAAACAGCACTGTAAATTACAACTACTTTTCCGATACTCAATCATCGGGAGCAATATGCGGTGAAGCGTGGTACTCAAGCGTTTCATACTGCAATGTTGAGGGCAATACAATATACGGCAAATACGCAAGTGAATTTGCTTTTTCCGTACAATCAATTTACGGTTACTGCACTCAAAAAAGCAACAAGGTTTATGCAACAAAATCATTGTCTGTATTTGATGAGGCAAACTCAAAGATGAGTAACCTCTCCTTTATTCCTACTCCGGCAAACAGTGATATTTTGATTGAAATGCGGGACAATTATGTACGAGTTTCGTCATTACTGCATAGCGTAACAAGCTGCAGTTCAGATACGGTCAGCGTAGAAAAATCAGGTGATTATTATTACATTGATAAAAGCACTCTCAACGATGACGATTTTGTACTTGTGAACATCGATTATAAAGACAGTAACAATGATTATAATTATACGGTTGACCTAAGTGACAAGTCATTGATTCTTATTTCAATTAATTATACAGTGTCAGAAACTCTTGAAATCCCTTCCACCTATCTTGGACGACAGGTGAAAAATTTATCCTCATCTATATTTGTAACAACAGATACAAGCAATGTTAAAACCCTTATTTTACCCGATAGCCTTACAACTCTCGATAATACAAATATTAAACCGATTTACACTCTTGAAAATCTTGTGATCGGAAACGGAATTACAGAAATCCCCGACAGTTTTGCAAACTATATGAATAATCTTGAAAATGTAAAGCTCGGTAACAATGTAACCAAAATCGGCAAAGATGCATTCTGTGGATGCGCAAGACTGACAGAGATAAAAGTTCCCGACAGTGTAAAATACATAGAGGATTATGCATTCATCGGTTGTTCTTTTAATAAAGTATCAATCGGTAAAAATGTTGAATACATAGGTGATGAAGCGTTTGGATATTTCGATTATATTTTATCAAACAAAGGAAATTCAAATATATTGAACCCATATTATGTAATCAACGGTTATTCCTCTACCGCAGCCGAAAAATACGCAAAAGAAAACGGAATTAAGTTTATAGACCTTAATAATCAACCCGCTGATACAGAACAAACTTATACATATATAAACGACCTTGTTGCAGGGGACATCAATCTTGACAATAAGATTGATGTAAACGATGTTACTCTTTTGCAAAACTATTCAGCCGGCAATGTTGAATTTAACGATTTTCAGTACAAAAATTCAGCTGTTACCCACTACATCACATCAATTACAATTAATAATGTAACCGAAATTCAGCGTTACCTTTCAGGATATATTGATACTCTTGAAATTTACAGCGTAGGTTAATTAAAAAATATATGCACCTGTAAGCCGCATAATTTACAGGTGCATTTTTTTACAATTAAGTAATACAATAAATTTCCGTAAAACACAAAACAGACCGCTGGCAAACGGTCTGTTCTGTATTGTGTGTTTTATGAAAATGAAGCCCGTTCGTAACAGGCACATTTCAACAGTGTTACAGTAACTATATATAGTTACTACTCTAATATTATACCTAAAATCGCCATAAAATCAAGTGTTATTTGCTGTATTTGTAGGAATCGTAAGCCAAAAAGGCAAATTGCACATAATTTGCGAGTAAAGTTTGTTTATTAATTTTCGAGGTTTTTTTAAAGTTTGACCAAAACAAACAAATATTCTTTGATTTATGTCAGAGTTTTTAGATTTTTTAAAAGCTGTACTTACAAAAGCAAAATAAAAAGCACCGTATAAAAACGGTGCTTAAAATACTGATTATAGATTAGTCAGCTGTGTATGGGAGCAAAGCAAGGTGTCTTGCACGCTTAATTGCAACTGTAATTTCACGCTGATGTCTTGCACAAGTACCTGTTACACGGCGAGGAAGGATCTTACCTCTCTCTGACATATAACGACGAAGACGAGCGATGTCCTTATAATCAATGTGTTCAACCTTATCAACGCAGAAACCGCAAACCTTCTTGCGAGCTTTTCTACCACGGTTAATTGGTCTGTCAGCCATTGTGAGAACTCCTTTCAATGAATTATATTATAATTCAGTTAAATTTAAAATGGTAAATCATCATCAAGCGGCATATCCTGAAAATCTGAATTTGAACCGCTCTGATATGACTCAGCAGGAGCCTGTGCCTGCTGGTATGGAGCCGAGCCGTAAGACTGGTTAGAGCCATAAGACTGTGCGCCATATGATTGATTGTTGCCGTAAGACTGATTATTGTATCCGTTAGCATTACTGTCACGGCGTTCGCCTGTGAAGTTAACATTGTCTGCAACAATCTCTACTACATAACGGTTAGAACCGTCTTTTGCCTGGAACGAACGACTCTGGAGCTGTCCGTCAATAGCAATCATAGAACCCTTGCTGAAATATCTGCAAACAAATTCAGCAGTCTGACGCCAGCAAACAATATTGAAAAAATCCGCCTTGCGTTCTTCACCGCTCTTTACATATGAACGGTCAACCGCAATACTGAAAGATGTTACGCTGACACCGTTAGGGGTTGTCTTAAGTTCCGGATCGGCAGTTAATCTGCCCATTAAAACCACTCTGTTAAGCATTTTTAAGTTCCTTTCGTGTTCGAGGAATAACCCCTACAAAGGTTCATTCGTAAATTATTCTTCTTCTTTTTTGATGATGATTGAACGCATTACACCGTCTGTAATCTTGTAGATACGGTCGAGCTCTGCAGGGAACTCTGCTGTGCTTTCAAAATCAAAGAGAACATAGTAGCCTTCGCTCTCCTTGTTGATAAGGTAAGCAAGCTTTCTCTTGCCCCATTCGTCAACATTCTTTAAAGTGGCATTGTTTTCGATGAGAGCCTTGAATTTCTCTACTACCTTCTGAACGTTCTCTTCGCCGTTCTTAAGAGAAACTACCATTACTGTCTCGTAATTAGCTGTTACTGCCATTATATTGCACCTCCTTCTGGACATTATGGCGGCTTTCGCCGCAAGGATGTTATACTCTTTATATTGCATAACAAAATTATTATACCATTATTTTTGCTTTTGTCAATATTTGAAATCAAAAAATTCGGAAAAAATCCGCAATTTTTCTTTGACTATTGACATTTTACCTCCTTATGGTAACATATTATTAAAGTACAGGAGGCAAGTATGACAAAAGTTAAAATTTGCGGACTTAAAAATCAGACCGATATAAAATGTATTAATACACTCTCCCCCGATTTTGCAGGGTTTGTTATGTTTTTTGAGAAAAGCCATAGAAATATCTCGCCCGAAAAGGCGCAAAAGCTGCTCTCTGCTCTCGACCCAAATATAAAGAGCGTTGCCGTTACCGTATCACCAACCGAAGAACAGCTTGAGCAGATACACACCCTCGGCTTTGACTATGTGCAAATTCATGGCAAAATCAGCGAAAAGCTTTTGAGCGAGTGCAAAACCCCCGTTATTCGGGCAATTAATGTGAGCGGAATTGAAAGCATTGGCGATATTGAAAATCTTGACAATGTAAAAGGAATTTTATTTGATTCGGCAGTACCCGGCAGCGGCAAGAGTTTTGACTGGTCTATGCTTGAAAAACTCCCTAAAACCGACAAAATGCTCTTTCTTGCAGGCGGACTTACAGCCGATAATGTAGCCAAAGCCGTTGCTCAGCTGCGCCCCTTTGCGGTAGATGTCAGCTCAGGCGTTGAGCTTGCCGACAAATCGGGTAAAGATTATCAACTTGTACAAGCGTTTATCAAAAATGCGAAATCAGCAATCATTCATTAAAGTATAAATATAACCGCAAGTTTTTGTCTGTTTTTACTAAATACAACAATATATTTTCATTTAATATCATTATTGATAAATTTTAAAAATATTGATATAATTGAAACAGTAAATTTATAAGAAAGGAAACTGATTGTAATTAATTGCAATCTGATGCATATGAAGATAACAAACAAAATAACAAGTTTACTGTTGGCGGGCGCAATAACACTTTTCGGTACTGCAACTGCTTTTTCCGCAGAATCGGAACCGCTTTTGGGCGACGTCAATTCAGACTCAACAATTTCTGTTTCGGATGCCACTTTACTGCAAAAGTATATCGCAAACTTAGTAGATTTATCCGATGAACAATTAAAAGCCGCTGACTTTGACCAAGACGGCACGGTAAATATTTCTGATGTTACCGCCATTCAACAATATCTTGTATCAGTACAGACACCAACCAAGCCTATCAATCCCGATGATGCATTATACAACAATGATTATGCATCGGAAGTTCTTACTATATTAAATCAAGAACGAACCAAAGCGGGTTTGGAACCGTTAAAGGGCAATGATACACTAAACGAAGTGGCAAAGCAAAGAGCGAAAGAGATTACCGAAAAGTTTTCCCATACTAGACCTGACGGCTCCGACTGTTTTACAGCCATCAACGGATTTGACCTTAATTATAAAATGCTCGGAGAAAACATAGCTTACGGTTATCAAAATCCGACCGATGTTATGGACGGTTGGATGAATTCACCCGGACACCGTGAAAATATTTTAAAAGAGGACTATGATTCTGTCGGCATAGCCTGCTATAATTACAACGGTGTTCTGTATTGGGTACAGTTCTTTATGAAAGAAAACAGTATAAGCAATAAGGAAGAATATATTGATAAGTATTCAACCGAAGTACTTTCTCTTGTAAATCAGGTAAGAGTTGACGCAGGCTTAGAGGCACTGAACACCGACGACAATTTGTACGAAGTTTCAAAACTCCGAGCAAAAGAGCTTACAACCTCTTTTTCTATCTCCAGACCTGACGGTTCGTCTATCTCTACCGCTTTAGACGAATATAATGTTCAGTCAAGATACTGCGTAGAATTTATTGCGTACGGTTACGAAACACCGAAAGATATAGTAAGCGCATGGACAAATTCGGAATCAAACCGCAATTTGATTTTGGATAAAAATTTCAAAGCCGCAAGCGTCGGCTGCTATAACAACAGCGGTACTTTGTATTGGGAACTTATTTTTATCGCATAAATTATATGACAATTTGAATTACATACAGAAACACAACATAAGGCAGTGGCTGTAAAACCACTGCCTTTAGTCTTAGTTAAAATAAAATCTGATGAATTTAATATTGTAAAAATCGCAGGTTGTAAGGTCGTTTGTGTCAAGCTCGTTTATAAGAATATAGTTTGCCGCAACGCCGAGCAAATATCCTGATTTTGTGACAATTGTATTTGAACCCACAAGAAAATCAATGGATACTCTTCTTCCGATTTGAGTGCGTATAAAACCGTTTAGATATTGCACACTTTCGGCTGTTACCTCATACGGATTTTTTATGTCGGTCAAAAGGCTTGCCGTCGACATTGCAGTCTGATTGTTTTGCATATTTTGCATATTCTGTTCGTTTATCATTGCGGGGGTCGGCAATGTTTCGGGATTGTACGGCTGGGTTGAATCTATGTTCTGAATTTCACGAACCGCCAAATCATTTGCAACTTCGTTATTTTGACTTTCGGCAGGGATTGTCTGTGTAAGTTGATTTATCGACTGCCCCGACGCAGGATTTCTTCTATTCAGTGCCTGTTGATCAGGACTGAAACTTTGATAATTCGGACTTGTGGGGCTAACCAATGTAGCCAGGTCAAGTATGGATGGAATTTCGTAACCGTATTGCTGTATGGTATTTGGAATCTGGTTGTTTATACAATTATAATTATTGCAGGCTGAGGGATTGGTGTCGAGATTATACAGAGTATTTGGGTTGAGCTGCTGCGCCTTTTTATTGTTGATGTAATTTACCAAAACAAATCACTCCTATGTGTTTTTGTAAGCCTGTGTCGGAGAATAAAAACAATGTTTACCGATACGATTGTAAATCACGCCGATATTGGTAGGAAAATAGTTTGGACAGGTTGAGGAATAAGGATTAAAATAGAATAAAGAATTGCCGACCGAGCTGTCGGTATTGCCTGCAAGTGCCCAATCTGCAATTTCGTAGTGTATATCTTCAGGTACAATATTATACACATTTTGCGAATTGTACTGACCCCCTACGGAAGTCTTTAAGCAGGTAAACTGATTTGGCTGTGTAATGATTGCCCGCACATCTCCACCGTTGCTTATCCGTGCAAATTCCCCGTAAGGAACAGTTGACCTGTTGATAATCACAGAGGCAACCGCACGCATACCTTCAATCCCCTCTCCTCCGCTTTCGCATTTTAACAACCGAGCAAACAATTCTCTTGTGTCAAAAGCCATAAAATCACCCGCCTTACGAAAAATAATTCGGTATTGCTTATTCATTTCATTTTATGATAAAATAATAATTTAGTTACAGGTATTGACAATTTTTAATTGAGCCGTTATAATAATTGAGTACGATAACTTAATATGGAGATGTACCCAAGTGGCTGAAGGGTCTGGCTTCGAACACCAGTAGGTCGGTAACTCCGACGCGAGAGTTCAAATCTCTCCATCTCCGCCAAAAGCACTCGAGCAATCGGGTGCTTATTTTTTGTGATAAGCACTGAAAAATCGGCTTATTTGCTATGTTTTTCAATCACTCAGCCTTTGCTTTTTGAGTGAATTTCGGTATCAAACAATATCAGCTAAAATCAATAAAGTTACACAGTAAATTACACAGTAAAAGCCCCTCAAATACCACTTTGGTATCCGAGGGGCTAAACTTATGTATGCTTATTCTTTTGTGTCTGTATCGGTTTTATTTTCGACTGTATTTTTCAATCGGCGGACGATATTTACAAGGAATTTCGGAATTGGTGTGCCTAACTCCGAGAGATTTTCGAGAATTGAGATTAATTCGTTGATGATGAGCCAAATCGTTACAATTAAACCGCAACAATATGTGACACCTATATCTACATTTGCCGCCGCTAAGCCTGTGCAGATTAAATAATCGACAACACCCGCAACAACCACAAGAGCGAGATAGCTTGCTTTTTTCAAAATTCCGATTAAACCTGTTTTACTTTTTAATTCACCGTTTCTGTACGCAGATGTCAGTCCTGTAATATAATCAATAAGCATTACAGCGATGAGCACGAGAATTGGGATAAGTAAGATATTAAAATACGATATAAGTACACCGATAGCTACTGAAACAGTAGCCTGAATAATATTGTCTTTCATTGTTTTATACCTCCGTTATGTAAGTGTAATCTGCAAGCCGTCGATCTTTGTGTCAAACACACCTGCGTAACCGTCCTGTGAGCTGTCTTTTTCTGTGTTGTGCTGCCAATCCCAAAAGCCTGCGCCCTGTTTACGCACTCTGTAGGTTGCCTTATAATCGCCGACTCCCTCAAATTCAACCTGCAAGCCGTCAATAACCTTGCCTTTAATGCCTGCATAGCCGTTGATATCGTCCTTGATGTCGTATCCGTCAACCCAAGGCAACCAGTCACCGTTGAGCAGATGCACTCTGTACTTGATGTTGCCCTTGCTGACCTTTACTGCAACTGCCGAAATAGCTTGCTTTTTTCTTCCTGCTATGTTGCTAAGACCTTTTACTTCGCTGTACCATTTGTGATCAGCAAATACACGATAAGTCAACGTTGGCTTTTCAACTTTATTAACCTTGCCACTGAGCTTGTCTGTAACGCTTTTTGCAAGGTTACCAAGGCGGTTATAAAGCCAGTCGCCCGGGCAGGACTTGTTATCAAACCACCTGTGAACGGTCAGGAGCATTTCGTCTGACTTAGTGCTATAATTTAAAGCCTTGTTTTTATCGTTAATCCACAGAAGCTTTTTCTTGCCGTTACGCTTGCAGATGTCAACGCAAAGCTCAACCAGCTTATTATAAACTTTATCGTTAAATGCGTAAGGGTGTTTAAGCTCGCTTGCACATTCAATTGTAACGGCTCTCTGGTCGTTTGAGTTTGAAGAAGAACACCACGAACGGTTGTCCTCATCAACACAGAGGAGAACCCTGCCGTCTGTACCGATGCCGTAGTTACAGCTTGCTTCACTTTTTTTATTCATAAAAATGTTACCAAGAGTTTCAACCGAACACTGACCGACAACACAGTGAGGAGTAATGCGGTCAATACTGTGTGTTCTTGTTCCTGAATGGTTCGGGCTTAATTTTGTGTAGTTTACAAGTTTTGAATTACTCATTTATTTTTCCTCCCATACCGCCATAACGGCGTTATAATATTCTTCTGAAAGCTCGGCTTTAAGTATTTCCCTGTCGTTTTCACAATTCATATATGCGTTGCGAACATTGCCGCCAACCTGCATTTCTGTGCCGTTGATTTCAATAAACTTCTGTCTTAATACGCTTACACTGTCTTTTGTGAGCATATCGAGTGTAATTCTTTCTTTGATTTCCATAGTAACTCGCTCCTTATCTGATTATGTAAGTAATAATGAAATTGATTTTTTCGTCCTCTGCAAAAATGTCCGTTGAACTGACATAAATCCAAGAGCCGTCAAGTCTGATGTTTATTAATTTATTTGCTGTTGAATATACAACAAAACTAGACAACCTACTTTCGTTTTTTGCCGCATACGGTAAACCTGACATCTGAATATATTTTTTATGAGAGAGCAGTGCCGTAATATTGACCGATACAGTTACAATATTACCATTTTTAGAATATACAAAACTGCCCTTGCAACCAGCATATATTTCTTGGGCTGGTGCTAATGTTCCTGTACCACTCTCAAAATTTGAGCTATCATATTTAGCCGCAAGCGACTTGTCTGTCGCTGTTTTGTTGTCTGTTACGGTCTGACTCAGAGTACTGATTGACTCATCAGCTGAGGACTTATTGTCTGCAATCTGCTTGCTTAGCTGAGCGACTGCATTGTCTACACTGTCCTTATCAGCTTTAAGATTAATCTTCATTGTCACTGTTTCGTCAATGTCTGTTATTTCATCTTCAAGCTCGGTTTTATCTGCCTTTGCAGATAGGGCTGTGTTAATCGCAGTTATTCTTTCGGTTAGCGTGTTGATGTTGCTATCCGCAAGCGCTAGGTCTATGCTGTTCTCGTATATGCCTTTTTCGATTTTGTTTAAGTTTTCTGCGCAAAGTGGTGTAGCTGTGCTCGGTGCGTCTTCCCAATTTGTTTTTGTGTATGCCATAATATTTATTCCCCCTTTGCCTCTATGCTGTCTGTCAGAGCTTTAATTCCGCTCAGTGTACGGCTCAGCACATAGGCTTTTACTTTTTCTTTTTTAGGTTGTCCTGCGTTATCATATACAAAATCACCGTTTGAATCAGTAACATAGCTTTCAATTTCTATTCCGTCACCAATCTGCACCCAAGGTCTGCCGTCGAGAGTAGTTGTAAGCGGTGTATAGGAGCAATTATAAAATCGTTCGCCTGTTTTGCCGTTAAGAAGATTTTGTACATTGTGTATTGCCGAACCGCCTGTGCCGTCATCCTCCTGTCGGCAGACTGTATTTTTTGTTAAGTCATAACTGTTCGACTCATCGCCCCACAAAGTTTCAAACTCGATTGTTTTTTTCTCCCTTGACGAATAACCGTTGATAAACACAAAATCGTTGTAGCCGCTGCAATCGTATTCTTCTGCGTATAAGTTTTCGTAAAAATCGTATGTTTCTGTACTCTTGCCGAGTTCGATGTATCTAAAAACACCATAGCTTGCATTAGGAATAATTGTTCCGAATACTCCGAGCAATTCACAACAATTCTTGAGCAGCTCGCCGTATGTAATTGTATTTGAGTCCTCAAGCCATGCTCTGTTGTATGTCGGGAAATTTCGTACAGTTAAGCCTGTTGATTGGTTTATCACCTCGTCGAGAATTTCTTTGTTATCCTCGACCTGAATCATATGCTTTCCGTTGTAGTTAAGGCATTGCACAACCAATTCGCCGATTTTATAGCCGTTTGGATAAGTTTTCCATAAATCAAACAGCTTATTTGTTGCGTCAATATCATATAACATAGAGAGTGCGTCATAAGCGACAATGTGTCGCTTATTGCGGTTATTCTTGTCGAGCTTGGCACTGTCAATAATACCGCTAAACAAATAATATTCCTTTGCAGCTACGGTTTCTCCCGGCAAAAGTGATGTACCTAAAAACAGCTTTGCAGATGGCAGCAGCTTTTCTCCGCTCGGAAAACGCTGCGTTAATTTTACGCTTATCCATTTGCCTACAAGGTCATTTGTAAAGGTTCTGTCAATTGAATTTACAATGTCAATGTTAATTTCAGCGGCAATACAGCCACCAAATTTCAGCTTGCTTTCATCACAAATTGACTGTTTAATGCTCATACTTTCGCTTGCTATGTTTTCCTCGGTAATGTCCTCGTATTCACCGTTTGGAAATGAAACTGTAAGCGTGTTTTCAATCAGATTTTCAATAGTCTGCTTTTTGTGCAGGCTTGAAACCTCAAGCAAATTAACCACCTCTTAATATTCAATAAATGTAAATGTTACCGCCGCATATTTAATGTTGTCTGCGGTAATAAGCTTTGGCGTGTATGTTATATCGGGTATATATGCGGTCATAGTGCGGTACGCAAGAAGTTCATCGTCCCAGTATTCAACATTGAGCTTGCGTTGCTGAGAATTTGACATAGCACCGTTTAAAACACTGCGAATAGTTCTCATTTCAGCAAGGGTAAGACCGTCCTTGGTATTGAATGTAATCTTCGTCTTGTTGTTCGGTGATGTTACTCGCCTTAAAAGGTTGTTGCTGTCACGATAAGCTTTAATCTCCGTACGCTGTAAAGGTGTGGCTTGATAACTCTCTTTAGCTATGAGCTTATGTGGAAACTGCAAGCCGTTTTTCGGGAATTTAATTAAATAGCCTTTAAATTCACTCAATCTTATCCCTCCTTACGCAAAAGCGGACCTGCCTGTGCGTTTCTTGATTTTGTTGTTCTCATCAGCAACAGCCTCAAAAAGCACCCTGCCGTCGGGCATAGTTAAGGTAATGTGAATATCACCGCCGTTGCCCGCTCCGCCATATTCAGCAAGTACCTCAGCCATAGCCTGTTTCATCGCAGAAATCGGAGATACTACCTCAGGTTCACGCTTATTATCGCCGAGAACTGCTAGAAATTCACCGTAATTTGCAGGTACATATGTGCCTGTAGCAAGTTTGGGGATGTGCACCTTATCAAGCCGACCTGCGTGCCATTCCTGTCCGAATAGCTTGCCGATAGCGTTAGCAACCGTATCCACACCGCTTAACATTCCGTTCAACGCTGAAATAAAGCCATTGATAAAATTTTCAAGTCCGGTTAAAACATTGTTAAGAGGCTTTTTGATGATGTTATACAAGGGTTCAAAAACATTTGAAAAGACTGTTTTGATTGCCGTTAGTGCGTTAGAAATGCGGTCTGCCATAGTCTGTGCCGAGCCTGAAATGCGGTTTGTATTTTTTGAAAATACATTGGCGGAATTTTGGCTTGTTTTATTAACTGTACCGTCAAGGTCGCCAAACGCTTGCTTTGTGCAGATCAGCACACCCTGTGTTTCCTCTTGTGAATCAACAACAGCACCCGATGCTTTTTTCACATTCTTGTGTACTGATTCTGTTCCTGTTTGTGCCGCTGCCTCGAGCTCCTCCCAAGTAGTTATGCCGTCGTCTTTCAAAAGCGAGAGAACCGTATCATGTTCAAGTCCGTATTCCGATGACAGACGAAGATAAGCATTATAATCCTTAGTTTCACCGTTAATAGCCTTGAGAGAGCCGTAACATTTGTCTTGTTCATCAGTGTAGGCATTCACATTGTTTTGCAATTCCTGTAAAGCGTCACTTGCTTTCCAATACTCGTCAACCGACTCCTGCATATGCTCCATTGTATCGTTACCGCCATACAGCATATTAATTTGTCCGTTATCGCTGTAAATCAAATTTTTATATTCGTTTTTATCAAGCATTCCGTTATTGGCTTTTTCCAAAATAGCCTTTTTTGTTTTGACCCTATCGCCCTTTTGCTTAATTAATTCCTCTGTGTAATACTTAGCCTCCTTTTTGCTGAGAATAGAATTTTGATAGATATAATCCTCAAGTTCTTCTTTGATTTTGCCTGTATTATCCTCTTTCATTGCAGTTTCAAGCTGAATTTCAGCCTTTTTCTTTTCTGTTGTTAAATCGGAATACATAGAGCTTAAAGTCAGTTTCGCCTGAGCAATTTCCCATTTGTCTACAAGTTCGTCAAGATTTTTAGTGACGGTGTCTATGTTGTCATGAATAACTATATTGCCGTCAATTTCTTCAAATGTTATACTGTTCCAATGTTCGTCAAATCCATCCACTTTCTCAGAAAGCAAATCAACGATAGTTGTGTATTCGCCTTTTTCGCTCTCGTCAATAGTACCGTCTGCAATTATTTCTTCCAACCTGTCTTTTAGCTTGTCAACAGTATCAAAATCGACTTGTAAATCGAGCTTTGTATCGTTAATCTCGTTTATTTTGCTTGACATTTCATCAGACAAGGTCTGCCATTTGTCTGTAAGCTCTTGTGTTTTGTCAAGCTCATTTTTCAAAGAGGAATTGCTCCACTTTTCTTGATTGTAAACTTTAATTGCAGAAACCACCGCAGTTACAGCCGTTGCAATAGCCATAAAAGCAGCTGCGTAAGGGTGAGCCGTTATCGCAGTTTTAAGCGCAGAAAGGCTTTTCTTTATGTTTTCTATCGCAGACTTAAATTCCTTATACACCTTAAAGCCTTTAATAGCAGCCACCACTGTACCTATTGCAGCGGCAATGCCGGTGATAACAGAAATAGGAATTTTCTTTATTACACTTCCTAAAAACTTAAGTGCCTCAGACAAAGCGTTGACAACAGTCGGTACAGCTTTCTCAATCGTCCATTTTGCAAGCGGCAATAAAACATTCTTGTACGCTTGTTTTAGCTTATCTCCGCAAGCCTTGAGCAGATTTCTGAATCCCTCGGTCAAGCGTTCAACCGCCTGTGCAACGGGGTTAATGTCAAGGTCCTCAAGCCATTCGAGGCGGTCAGCTGACATTTCATCAAGCAGCCCTGTTATATCTTCGACAATGCCTAATATGCTCTCCCAAATTTTTCTGCCTGTATCGTTTTTCTCCCAAGCGTCTTTAATTTTGGTTCTGAGAGTTTCAGTATAGTTATTGCAGTTGCGGATAACCTCAAGTATATTGCTCCAAATTTTCTCGCCCTTACCGTCATTCCACACCTGCCTGAATGTATCGCCTACCGTATCCAAAAGCTCAACAAGGCTGTTCCATTTGTCGATAAACGATTGCACCACGCTGTCGCCTAAGCCTGCTTTGTCCCAAGCATTTGTAAAAGCCTCTGCAATATCACCAACTGTGCCTACAAAAGTGTTAATTAATGAGTTAATATTTCCAAGCACCTTTTCGCCTGTGCCGTTATTCCACACTTTTGCCCACGAATTTTTAATCGTTACGCAGGCGGTTTTTACCTTGTCAAGCGAATTTATAATATTGTCAATAGTCTTGCTTGTACGCCTGTCGCTGTCAAGCATAGATTGCTCAAGTGCATTTTGCATTGATTTGATTTCAGAACTTGACGCTTGCGTACTTGTGTCTGAGCTGTTGTCCGAGGTGTCGCTCATCACATTGAGTTCATCAAAGCCTGCAAGGTTTTTCTGCAAGTCTTCAGCTGCCTCCGATGTTTTTTCAATCTCAGAAGTAGAGCTGTCCGCTTGACTTGCAAGGTCTGACATATCGCTTACAGCTGAGCTTGTCGCATTGCTTGTTGCCGTAGAATAGCCGAACACCTGAGCTGTAAAGTCTTTAAATTTCTGTGCCGCAACGCTAAGTCTTGAGATAAACTGATTAATGCAATTAAGCAGCGGAGTAAAAGCATTTATCAAGCCTTGACCGATTGTAGCCTTGATACTGTCAAACTGCAGCTGTAAAATTCTCGTTTGATTTGCCCAACTGTTTTGCGTTCGGGTAAAGTCACCCGTTGCATTGCTCAACTGACCGAGTACAAAGTTATATCTAAGCGTTACCTTTTCTGCCTCAGTCATAGCAGATGTGGTCTTGCCCCATCCGTTTGCCATTGCGTAATTGTCAAGTGCGTTCTGCGTCATCACAATGCCAAGGTCTTTGAGCGTTTCTGTTTCACCGCTGAAAACAGATTTTAGTTTTGTGTATGCCTCATCTTGTGTGATGTTATAAAATGACGCCACATCGCCCGTAAGAGCAGTTAATGATGTGGACATATCAAATGCCTGCTGTTCAGTAAAGCCGAAAGCCTCCGCCATAGAACCAAAAGTGCCGACATATTTTTTAGCCATAGTTTCAGACAAGCCGTAGGATTTTTGTGCCGACTTTGCCCAATCGTCCACACTTACAGACATATGGCTGAAAGTAACATCAACTACATTCTGCACTTCTGCAAGGTCTGAGCCAAGCTCTATGCTTTCCTTGCCAAAGCTCACAACCGCCGCCGTACCGAAAGCGGTAAGCAGCGTTCTGCCAATCATTTTCGCCTTGCTTTGCAGTCTGTCAACAGCCGTTCTGACTGTTGTAAGCGACTGCTTAGCTTTATTTGCACTCAAAGTCACTGCTTTCTGTACCTTTTCAGATATATTTTTTGAGCTGTCTGCAACATTTTTATCAATGCTTTTCAGCACATCAAGAACCTGTTTACTGTATAAATCAGTATTTTCTTTAATATTTTTGCCTGTTTTTTCTGTTTCTTGCTCAACCTCTGAATTTGTTTTTTTCACTTGCTGTGAAACAGAACTGTTTACTTTATCCCAAGCTGCCTGCATTGCCTCTGCTTGTGTCATTCCTGTTCGTTTCAGAATAGAAGCAATAGACATTGCTTTCGACTTTGCACTTCTCTCTGTATCAGCAATTATATTTTGTATCTGAGCGCCAATATCTGATGTGTTGTTTTTAACTTCATCAACTATTTTGTCGGCAGAATTTGACACTTGTTGAGTTGCATTTTGTGCAGTCTGAGCAGTAGTCTTAGCACCTGCCTGAGCCTTGCTCTGAGCTGCCTCAATAGCTTTATTGATTCTTGCAATATCGCTGTTAAGACCGCTTGTGTCGATTTTAGTATTAAAAATCAAGCTACCGTCAACCGCCATGTAATCACACTCCTTTCAATATAAAATAAAGGGCGTAACGAAATGTGACACCCTTGTGGTATAAAAACAGCGCACACCCGAAGATGTACGCTGTAATTAGCTTATTTAGTTGTTATGAGTTCTTTGCTTCAAGTTTCTTTTGTGTTATACCTGCAATCGCAAGCTGTTCGTATGCCTTAGGGGCTGACAGGCTGTCCGGAACAGGTATTCCATATGTATCGCAAGTCAGTTTATCCATTTGAGCAATTTCAAGAGGTGTACATCCTTTGTCTTTCATAATTGCACGCTGAATACGCAGATAATTAGCAACACCGTTAAGATACTTTACCGTATCTGGAGAAACAAATGCATTAACCGCTTCTTTTACTCTGAAATATGTTTCCTCGAGATTTTCAAACTGCTCCCACGCCTTGTCTGTATCAAGAATTTTGCAGTGGTGATTTGCCCCTCGTTCGGTCCAGAGGTAAAGGCGAGTAACCATATTATTAGGGAAGTAACTTTCGGTTACTACCTTTTTAAATTCTTTGAGTTCGTCACCCTGTAAATAGAAATAATGCTTTCCCTCTATGAACTTTTCTTTATTTCTCTTGAAATTGTTTCTGATATTTGTTGTATCAGTTCCGTATGCCTCTGCAAGCATTGCAGTTGTAATAACTTTCTGTCCTTTGTATTCCATAGCTTTCATATCATTTAACCGCCTTTCTCATTTCAGCTTTTGCAGCTTTAATGCCTTGAGCATATCCAAATGCGAATGCATCGCAAATCATATCACATACACTTGAATTGGTACGATAAATTTCCGTAACGTTCTCGTAGCCCATATCATAATATGGATTAATAGTGCCACGAACACTTTTGATTACATTTTTTACATTCTTTACACAAGCCATAATAAAAACTCCTATCATAATTTTAATTTGACAGAAGTTCCGCTAAATGATATAATAGATTTCAGATAGAGATACTTCTGTCTTTTTGTAACGGTAACTAATCGCTTTGGTCGGTGGATAGTTGCCGTTATTTCTTTTTAGGAAACAATATATCGTCCGAAAGAATTAAGTCTGATATGGTTCTTGCCATAATATCAGTAAAATTAGACGGTTTTATTTTAAGATTACACTCATCCATAACATCCTGTATTACTTTTGACACTCTTCTTTTTAAATAAGATTGCTTTTCTGCTAAATTCATTTCAGGAAATTTTTTGAGGTCCTTAGTAAAATACTGTTCATGAAGATTATCAATGACTAATTTTTCTATTATGTCATTTACATGACACCCCTTTTCAAGTGCCATTTTCTTCAATTCGAATAGTACATCTTCATCTATTGTTGTCCTAAAAGCTTTTCTCATTCGTCATTCGCCTCCTATGTTCATATAGTACACCGTTTATGTTCATATGTCAATACCTATTTAAAAATAATTTGAAAAATTTTAGCCACCCCGTTTGGAGTGGCTTTTTCATTGTTTTTTAATCCATTACTTTAAAATCCAGTATGGATAGATTTATAGTGGATATACATTCTCCGTCAAAAGAAATGTATAAGCGTTTTAAAATCCAATATGGATAGATTTTAACAGCTACCCTCATATATACCAATTAACCTTTAGTTAATCTTTTCCAATGACACTTGACACACACCCTATCATTTCCTTTATTTATTTGACTACATACAGGGCATTTCCAGTCAGCTCTTGGTTCTTTGAGTTCATTGTCCGCTTCTTTACCTGTTATACATAATTTTTCAAGGTACACAAGTATCTTTGCAATTCCACCAAAAATGAAACACAAGAAAGCTGTACCAGTCCACACACTTATTAACGCAACAATAGTTTTATACTCATATGCCATTAATAGACCTATAATTATACCAAAAACCGCAATACAGAGAGTTAAACCCTTGTAAAATTTGCTGTTCATAAAATCACTCCTCTGTTACATAATATAACAAAGTTTGTGTATTGTCAACAATAATTTTGTGTAACACCTATACAAGATTGTTTATAAAATCCTCTTCGGCGTCAAGTTCTGCTTGCTGTTCGGGAGAGAGCTTTTCCTTGATGTCAACAAGCTCTTTGTGCTCATTGTAAAAATCACGCTCCCATTTTTCAAGCTTTTTGCCCTTAGCACGCTTGCCTCTTATGTTCATTACCTGCGAGAGCAATCCGTCGCCTACCTCGCTGAAATAGCCGAGAAAAGTCCACCAATGCACATAGCTTGCAATCCTTGTTTCAAAGCCTGCAACCTTGTTAAGTGCTGGGAAAATAATGCTTTCGTCATAGCTCCAATCAATAATTTTGACTGGAGCTTTTTTCGATTTCGGCACATCTCCGCCGTCAAGAAACCACAATGCCTTTTTGAGTGCCTCCTCAACATTCTTTGGAACTTCCTTGTATAAGCAATTCAAGCATACTGCCGCTTTTTCGCCGTAGGTTAGCTCTTTGTCGGCATAAGCCTCGAAAATCAAGAGAGCAATACGAAAATCGGAATTAATCTCGTACTGCTCTCCGTCTATTTCAAGGCTTGTAGGAAGTAATCCAATCACTTTGCAAGCCTCTTTGCTTGATTGAGGTACTTCTCAATATGCTTGCTCTGCTGAGCGTGTGCGTTTTCAATGTCACTTACGATGACCGGCACAACGCAGTTGAGAAAGTTCTCAAAAATCATACTGCCATCATCACAGATTGAAAGGCAATTTACATCGCCAAACGCACCCTGACTTACACCTGCACCGAGAACATAGTCTATTTCTCGGCGGATTTCATTGTCAACATCAAGAAAAATTTCAAAGGTTACATCCTCGGGTTTCATATTCTTGTACTTCTGCACAAGCTCTTCTGTGCGTTCTGTCAGCTTGTTGAGTCGCTCAACGAGTGAGTAGTCTGTGGTGTTAATCTTAATTACTGTGTTTTCATCATTGTTGATTGCATATGTTTTTAAGGGTGTTTTAAAATTCAAACTCTGCATAGAATCACTCCTTATACAGTTTCGGTAAATGTCGGTACCTTATCTGAGATTGTCGCTGTACCCTGCTTTCTGTTGCCGTCAAATGTGACATTAAACGGAATGTTTACACCGCCCTGTGCACCGCCGTATGACTGCGGTTTAACGATGCAGTCCTCAATCCAAGCATCATAAGGGCCTGTTTTCTTGTCAATGAGCACTTCAAGAATTTTGGTTTTGCAGTCATCACCGGTAAGGCGGTTCATTGCAATGTCCTTAATTTTTGTATAAATACTGTCCCCTGTGTTTGCGTAATATGTACCTGCGTCAAGGGTAGGCTCGTAGCCGTTGTCATTTACAGAGGTTTCATCAAGAATGTTCTTTACTGTGCTTGTGTCCGGACTAAGCTCGACCGACATATCGTCAATGTCCTTGCCGATAAGATACCACTTTGGACTTTCGCCTGTGCCAAAGCTTGCGTCAATAAAATGTAAAAGGTAACTTCTTTTGAGTTTACCGATATCGGGTGTTGATGCTGCCATAATAATTCCTCACTTTCAATTTTTAATCAATTTTCAATAGCGTATTGGGCGGTGATTTGCAATTGGTACTGAACACCGCCGTTGTTGTTTTCGTCAGGTATGCTGTAAAGCATTCCGTTTGAGCAAGTGAGTTTTTTAAGCTCACCGTATAAAACGTTGTCGCCGACTTCAACTTCTATGTCACCCTCTGCGTGCCGTTCAAGCCACATTTGCAGTTCAAGCAGCATTCCGCTGTTTACAAGGCGGTCATAGTCGTTGAGCGACTGACAGGTAGCGTACAGGATAAAGGTGTGATTGCGTGTTTGATTTCCTAAAATGTCTTCGCTGACAAGCGTGTCACCTGTCGGAGAAAGTCCAAAATCCTGTACTTTGTTTGTTGAATAATCAATGTGCACAAGCTCGCCGATTTTCGGAAACTCCTGCACAACGGACCTTACAAGTTCGATTATATTCATTTTGCATTACTCCCAAGTCTTCTTGCCGCCGCTTGCAGAATATCTCCTTTGCGGTCGGCTTTCATTCGCTCAAACCACATTTTGCCCGCAAGCGGGTGCTTGTCCTTGCTGTAGTGAATATCTCTGCCTGTCGGGTGTTTTTTCTTGCCTTTAGGACTTCGCCAACCGATTATAATGCCGTCACCGCTATAGCGTCCGAATACGATATGCTCAGTACCGTCTTTTTCTCGCACGATCGGATAGTTAGGACCATACACCTTGCCATAGTAAAGATACCTTGCATAAGGTGTAATCTGTTTAATTTCTCCACTGCCGATAACGGTATGTATAGTTGCGGAGTTTTCGAGTACACCCATTTTAAAAGGTGTGTACGGCTTCATCAGCTTAATGCAATCCTTGTCAACCTCTCGTTGTGCTCTTGCTATATGCTTGTTTAAATCATTAGCAAATTCTTTATTCCACTTGAGAGAAAGAGTGCCGCTAACATCTGTCGGCTGATTTACATTAAAAAGCATTTAATCACCTCGCAGATACTTTGATGTGCTGTAAATCCGCAGGGCCGTAAAGCAAACGGTCAATACTCATTACTGTGTGAATTTCGTATTTGTCACGCAAGGTTTTTAGGCTCTCTGATACGCTCCTGTCGCTTGAATTATCAAAGATGAAATTACACTCACCTTTTACAATAATGTCTTGAGAGGGGGACAGAGGGGATATATCAGCGTTTGGAAACAGACCGTTGCTCGGAAATAAAAAATCATTCGGAGCAAGAACAAGCGCATTTAACGGAATGTATATAGCTATTCCGTCAGCGTTCTGCATTCCGCTTTTAAGTACGTTAGCGGCTTTGCACTCCTGCCAATGGCAATGCGGAATAATAAGCCTGTCAAACCCTTTGCCGTTAAATCTGTAAAGGGTCATCATAGTATCCGTAAACATAATCAAACACCTCTGTACAAAAGGTCTGTGTCTGCAAGATACTTATATACTGCGGATTTAACACATCGTGTAAGTTGCTTTTTGCGAACCTCACAGCTTTCATACGAGCGTGACACATCTCCGACTTTTTCTGATGTTATGCCCTCACTGCCGCTCATATTATCGGCTTTATACATCAGCTCTGCGACCTCACAGCAACAAAGTTTCACAGGCTCGATTATATCCTTTGTATCGTCGATATTTGAGCCTGTGTAAGCATTAATAATAAGCGTTGCCTCTCTTGCATAGTAGGCAAAAGCGGAGGTAATGACCGCTTTTCTGCCACATAGATATTCGGATTTATAATAATTTTCGTCAGCGTAAACGGTCAATATTAGCACCTTCTTAAGCCTTAGCGGCAGCGTGGAGATAAATGCCCGCTGTCTTATTTTCGTAAACATCTGCAATGCCTACCATTCTGTAACCGAACTTGTAACCGTCCGAATCCTGATTCACAGCAGGTTCGATGACCTTGGTATCAAGGTGCTTTGTAAACTGAAAAAGCGCAGGCTTATGAATAATCATAAAGTTGATGTTTGAGGCGGCAGTGGCTTTCTGATAGCCGCCCTTGGTCTTGCCGCTTGATGTGCCGTCAAGCTGTTCAATCGCTGTATAAAAGCGTGTCTGCGGCACTGTGATAATCTTAGCAAATCTGCTGAGAACCTCTCTTGACTTTGTTGTGTCCAAATCCTGCACAAGTCCGTAAAGAGTTGGTGTAATGTAAAGGTAACGCTGCTCGTACGGAACTTCGTCCTCGTCCATCTGAGTAGTACCCTTGCGGAGTGCCTCGATTACTGCCGCACCTGTGGTAAGGTTTGCAGGTGTGGCAGAGGTAATACCTGCGTGACTTGCGTATGCGGCAAAGCGGAATGCGTCAAGCTCCGGCACAACCTTTGTGCGGATAAACTCGCCCGAAAGTCTGCCGAACGCAACGCCTGCGGTTTCGATATTGTCCATTGTGTCCACATTGAACATTCTGCCTCGATCAAAGTTGCATTTTACGGTTTCGTTTGTGAGTGTAACATCGCCGTTCACATAACCGCTGTTACGACTGTAATCCGCAAGACCGTCCATTGAAATCATCGGAATAATAAGCTCGTTTGAGTTTGCACCTGCTGTTGCAAGGTCAGACGCACCGTCAAGCTCGCTTGTAAGCGCCGACTGCTTATAAACCTCATCGAGCAAGGCTGTGTAAGTTTTAAAAAGTGCAATAGAATTTGCCATAAATTTTCACCTCATTAATTATTTTTCGTCTGTACTAAGTCCCATTGCCGCTCTCATACTTGCAAGAGGGTTTGACTTAATACCTGCGTTTCCTGTATTCTTTACAGGATTTTGGAACGGCTCATCAGAACCGAACATATAGCTGTTTTCGCTCTTAACGCTTTCAAGAGCCTTAGTAATATCGTCTGCCTGATTTTTTGATGTTTTAAGACTGTCAAGGTCAAGCAAAGCCTTGACCGCCGTTGCGTTTCTCGCACCGCTCTTTGAAATAGCGCCGTCAAGTACAGAGTTAAACTCCATATCGGCAATTTTTGTCTGATACTCGGTTTCTTTGTCTTTAAGGCTTGTGTTGAGTTTTGCGATCTCGCCTTTAAGATTTTCGACATCTACGCCCTCAAACTCTTTAAGTGCTGTCTGTGCTGTTTCAAGCTGTGATTTGTAATTATCTCTTGCTGTTGTGATTTTTTCAACCTCTGCAACAGTCTTGTAATTTGCAAGCACCGCCTTGTCAAACTCTGCCTTTTTCTCATCGGGAATCGTAATACCGATTTCAGAGAGAAGTGTGTGTATGTTCTTCATAATATAAATCCTTTCTGCATAGCTTATATTCCGCTTTGCCTGCGGTAGAAATTCAGCCGTATAAACCAACGGCGGGGTAAAATAAAAGCACCTATGCAATCAAATGCAAGGGTGCTTAGTCTGCTTTATTTTTGTTGTCTACAACCTCAATAACAAAACCTCGGTCAATAAGGCTTTTCGCTCGGTCTTTGGTACATTCAAAGACTTCATTGACAGGTCTGTTGATAAGACCGTTCATTTTATCGTTAAACGACACAACTACTTTTACTTTCATTTTGTCACCGCCTTTCTGATTTTGGGTATTAAAAAAGCACTCAATCTGATTGATTAAGTGCTAATCTCTGTATTAAATTCACGCATAACAAAACCGCCCACAAGGAGCGGTTAGTCTTCTTCCAAGTAGTCAAACTCATTTGACATTGAACGCTTTTTCTCTTCTTCTGAAAGTTCATCATTGCCAATAGAGCTTAGTATCTTTTTTATTACCGAATCATCTTCATGGAATATTCTTTTCACTCCAAATCACTCCTGACTTTGTTTTATTAAGAAGTTTACTTATAAACTTGTCATATTCTGCATCGGTATTATTTTTAACCATTTTCTTTTTTAGCCTGTTATATTCAAGTTTAAAAACTTCGTCGTTAAAATTATCACCTTTTGTAATAAATTCTACATCACCATTATTTTTTACGATTGTTAATGTTTTTAATGACTTTAAATTTTTAAACAAAGAAATATCAACATCAGAAAAGCTGCTATTTCTCGGGTGATTATGCAAAATCATTAAATTATTGCCTTTACCTGACAAACTTGTGCCAAAATCCAAATGGTCATCAGCACCCAACAATGGTGTTTTATCAGTTAAATCTTCACGAAAAACAAAAGCTACCTCTTTGTTTTGGTTATGTTCTTTTGAAAATTTCAAAAGCTCCTTATGTTGTTTTTGAATTTCAACCCTTTGTTCTTCAGAATATCCGTCAATATCAACTTTCGGCACTCGCTCGATAGCTTTATCAGTTATAGGTGTAATCGACTTTTTACTTTCTTCTTTTAGTATATCACCTTTTGAAGAATTTGCAATATGTTTATTGCTGTTCATACCTCTGATTTTTCCGTCGTCGACATTCTTGATACCTCTTAACGGCATTTCGGCTTTCTTTGGTTTTGTAATGCCTTTTACGGTATTACTGCCGACTGTCACTCTGTCCCATTGTTGAGAAAGTCCGACGCTTTTTGAGAAGTTCACATATTCATCTGAAGTTTTTACATATCTTGCACGAGCGTTAATTATTGCTTGCTCGTCAGCCCCGCCTTCTTCAAGCAATTTTATTTTCTGCCTTTGTGCCCGCATTGTGGTTTCAAGTCTGCGCTGTCTTTGGGTTGCCTCGTACTTTGTGTATGTCTTGCCGTTGTATTCTACAGGCTTGTTTTCCTCTGCGTTCATCTTGTCGAGCTGTTCATCCGTGTATGTGCGTGGAGTTATGCCGGGAGTGAAAGGCGAATATGAGTGATAGCAGTTTGCGCCGCAAAGTCCTGTTACCGTGCCAAGTCCGCACACGCTCTCGAGTTCTTCCTTACTGTACACTCTGCCTTGCCACACCTGATGGCTCGGCCTTGCTCCACTGTGCCACGATACCTCAAAGTAATTTGTGCCGAGTTTTTCGGCGTTTTCCTCATTGATTTTGCCCACAACCTGATTCAGTCCTGTTGACACCGCACGCCTTGCCGCAACGGTAACTCTATTGCTGTGACCGCTTGCATAGTCAACCGTACGCAATCCGCTGTTTGTCATTTCGGTTACGGTTTTTTCGAGTACGGTATTATAATCACTCGCACCGCTTGCAATTTCCGTGACGGCTTTATCAAGTGTTTCTTGATAATAGTCTGCAACGGGAGTAAAGCCCAAACTGCCGTCAGGCTGTCGCTTTGCAAAGCCCATTGACTGTGTAATGTTTTTACATTCGTTTTGTGTCTGCTCTTGTACGGCCCTCACAAATTGCTGTAGTGGCTCGTTTTCTGAATATGGTATAAACTCCTTGCCTTGTTCAATAAAAGCACTCTCCGCCTCGTTATATCCGCTTTCCGTTATATTTGTAAAGATGTTTTCAACTTCTTTATCGCTAAGGTTAAGTGTCCTTGCGACAATGTCTTTGATTCGCTTTTTGCTTGTACCTAAATCGTATAATCTGCTCATTTTATAGCCTGTTGACGGTATAATCTCCGCAGCTTCAAGTAACATTCTTACTATTTCTGTCATTATGCTCATTTGCAGGCTGTCAAAAATTTGCTCAAGCGCAATCGGGATTGCCTCTGTAACTTCGGGAGTAAACATCAGTCAACAACCTCCGAGGACTGCGGCAGGTTCTTTTTTGCTGTCTTTTCGTCCTCTCCGTACCATTTCATACGATACTCATCAGGTCGCATAATTCCAAGACTCAAGTCCTGAATATCCTGTGTGCGTTCGGTCTGTTCATCTGTGAGAATACTGTCCTTAAAGTCACAAACGAATGTGTAACCGCTTGTTGTCAGCGAATTGTAAAAGGCGAGAGCATACACCAAATCGTCAAGACAATATTTAAGCTGTTTCTGAATTGCCGATACAGTGTTGTACTTTCGGTTCTTAGCCGATAATATCTCCGTAGCCGTCTTTGCGACAGTGTCGGGGTCGGATAGGTCGCCATATGCAAGACCGACCGAAAATTCAAGTCTGCGAAGATATGTATTTAGCCCGTCGGTAATATCAGATTGACGAATTGCAGGAGAAAAATCTTTGAACAATTCATTATCTCCGAGGTCAACATCTACAGCTTTGTAAAGTCTTTTGTTGAGTTTTTCAGTACCCTCTTTCTTGAAAGCTGTGGCATCAACATGTATTGCCCTTTCGCCGCTCTCAAACTCCCAATCAAGTCTGCCGAATTGTGTGTCTATTTTACGAATAAGATTTATGTCATTTGCGTAGACAGAAACACCGCAAGATGAGCCGTCAATCGTGTTTTTAATCGGTGTACGAAAATAACCGAAAGCAGGGCGGAGCATTGCAGGGTATGTAACAGCATTCGGCAGGCTTGCCCACTCGTCAACTGCCACAAGCGGAATTTCTCTTCCAAGTTGCCCCTCACTTGCAGACACATAAGCAGTGTTGGTAATTGTCAAGCCCTTGTCCTTATCAAGGCTATGATATTCAAGCCTTGTGTAATAGTTGTCGCCGATCTTCTTAAATTCAGGAAAGATGACTTTTACAAGCCTATGCCTTGCGTCAAATTCAATCGGCACAAAGGCATTTGCGGAAATATACTGCACCTTGTCGCCGCCTAATGGTTTAATCACCATTGCGCCTGTTGCAAGTCCCGACTGCAATTCGGAGTTAAGGTCTTCCGTTGCGGTTTCAAAGATTTTCTGCAATTTGTCATTGCTTACGCTTGCTGTCATTTCGTTAAGCGTGATGTTTGCAAACTCCCTTGTGATTGACTGCTCAAGTCTAAGGCTTATTACATCGTCATTAAGCCAAGGGGCATTGCCCGAAAAGCAGTTTTGCCAAAGCTCAATACTTGAGAGCATATCGTCTGTAATTGCAGGCTTAATGCCAAGTGCCTGCTTAATATCTTTCAGCGGAAACAACCTCTGCCACACTCCTTTCATATAGTTTAAAAATTGCATATTACACCGCCCTTATAAATCTTTTCATATCCCGCTCAAATGTGTATTCAAAACCGTCAAGGCTGTCGATGTCGGTTGAGCCATCGTCAAGTCTTTCGTCAACAAGTTTTTTATCGTTCCAAACAGCCTCACAAAGAGCCGTTTTCAGCGTGTCGCAGCCGTCAGTGTAAAAGAACCTGCCTGCACCCATAAGTCGCAGCAGGCATTGAATACGGTCCTGTACAGGACATTTGCGTGCTGGTCTGACTATCGTATTTGGAAAATGCTCCTCAAACGCTCTTTTAATTCCTCGACCGAGTACAGTTTCGGCATTATCCCAATACACAAAGTCCACAACACCGCATAAATCAAAAACAGACTGTGCAAAATTAATTGCCAGCCTGTCAATATCGTTTCCGTCGTATTCACCGAAGTGTCGTTCGCTTTTCAACGCTATTAAATTATTGTAGCCTCTTGCCTTTGCCGTCGCCACAAATGCGTGGCCCGATTTATTGCCGCCAAAGTCAATGCCGATTGTCACTTCTTCAAGTTCCGATTTCAAAAACTGCCTGTACGGTAAATCCGTGTTGATTTTGTCGGTAATTTGACAGTAAAATTTTTTTGGATTATCGGCAAATCGGCGGTAAATAGCACCCTCGGCACGCACCCACTTGCCAAGAATAAGACGGTCATAGAAAATTGTACCCTCATATTCATTGCAAAGGTTCTTCACAAACTCCTCGGATAAGAATTTATTATCGAAAATCGTGTATTCCTGCAAATAAATATCTGCGTCGCTGTCTATAAATTTCTTGAGCCAATGAGTTGGGTGTTCAGGGTTTAAGCTGCCGTCAAAGCACGAATAAGGCTTGTCAAGTCGGGATTTAAGCATATTGAAAACATCTTCGTTCCACTTTGCAACCTCATCACCGTAAATATATTTTGCCGACGCACCCTGAATTTTAGCAACCTGACTGACCTTTTCCGCACCCAAACAATACACATCTTCACCGCACACCTTTGCAATGTTTCGGCTGTTGATTGTACCCACAATGTCGGAAGAGTAACGCTCACGCATAGGCTGTAAAACATTTCGCTCGATTGTTTCCTTTGACACTCCGATGATAAAGCACAAACCGTCTTTACCTATTCGCTCTCGAATACGCATAGGCACAATGCAGGTGACATCAACAAAACTTTTGCCCGAACGCACCGCACCGCTTTTTATGTTCCAACGATGTGTAGCGTTTGCGATATATTCTTTTTGTTTAATCGTGTACGGCATTGTTTGTGCTCCTTTCTGCGTCATCTTTGATTTCTTTCAAAATGCTGTCGAGCTTGTCAAGTGCGGTCTTGTCGGTTTCCTCTTTTTGCTTATCACGCCACTTGTCGGGGCGGCGGTTTTTCAGCCAAAATATTTGTGCCGTTGTGTTGCCCCCAAGAGCAGAGGATAACAACGCATTTTCAACTTCATAGTCCACAACCTCTTTGCCCTTTTTTAAGGACTCCGAAATCTCCGAATACTTTTTCTTCCACTCATAAAATGTTGATACTGTAATTCCTATATTCTTAGCTATCTGCTCATCGGTCAAGCCGTCCCTTGCCCAACCCTCAAGCAGTAATAAATTTTCTTCTTTAAGCCATTTTTCATACTTTCCTTTTGCCACCGTCACCACCTCTCTTTATGTAAAAATCAGCAAAAGCAAAACCGCCCTCAAGTGAGAGCGGTCTGCCGTTATTTTTGAAAAAGGAGAACTACAAAATGTCTCTTATTATCAATTTCTTCATTTTATATTATATCACCCTTAGAACGGAAAAACGGACAAATTACCAATGATAACGATTACACATTTTCCTTATGTTATCCGGTGTATTTATTCCGCCTGTATCAACTGCTATCTTCGCCCAGCTGTATCTCAAACTAAGGTGCATAAACAAGCAGTTCTCCACAAAATCGTCACGGGAGAGGCTGTTGAGCGCTGCGTTTCGGCGGATTTCAAGGTTTTGTATCTCCCTCTGAATATCTGCAATCTGCACCACCGCATTGCCTACCTTGTCGGAGGTCTGACCTGACGGAACGATTCGTTCACCCAGCGTGCCTGCTGTGTTATCCGCCTCGGCAGAAATGCGTACTATCTTCGCCCTCAGTCTCGAAATCTCTCGGTTAATCTCCTTAATCTCTTTAGCCGTCAAGTTATCACCTCCAAATCATCAAGATAATCAGCCACAATGTCATATGCAAGCAACATTCCCTCACTTATGTAATAGTTTCTGTCTTTTCGACTTTTTCTGTTGTTAAGACTGTCCAACTTGTCCTGTTCACTTTCTATGCGTTCAGATATTTCAGCTTTTAATTCGTCAAGTGTCATTAATTTTCACCCTCCAGTCTTTTTTCAAGCCTCTCAATCTTTTTCTGTTTCCATTTATTCACTTCTTTATCACATTGAAACATTATCTTGCATTGTTCAAGCATAATTTCAACATCTGCCATTTCTTCAAAAATATTATCAACAGATTTCAAATCATCTTCAAGTGATATTTTTTCTTTAGTATAATTTAATTTTATAAGGCTTTTACACAAAGCCTGCGATAATTCAGACAGTTCCTCGACAGTCTTTATTATCTGATTTCCCACACCGTATGTATTGATTGCTTTATGCATAGTCTCTTTTGATGTCATTCTTCTGCCTCACTTTCAAGCCAATGTTTTTTGCAATCAATGCAGTTACCGTGGAATTTATTACAATATTCCATCGGAACATGACCGACACACCCGAGCAAAGTAATATCACCTTGAACCATTTCGTCAATTGACATCTGTTTGATTTTCTCGTAATTAGTCATTGTTTTCCTCCTTATCCATTCTCGCACCGCAATGAGGGCAATAGTTTTCAAATTGATAACGGTTGTTAATGACTTGATAAACAACCTCTCTCCCGCAAGTTAAGCAGTATGCTTCCGCTTCACCTACTTTTCTGTCTTTCTTTTTTACCCACTTTGAGAGTTTAACTTCGTCAACAACTTTAAGTTTAATTTTTATACGACTGATTTTTTTAATGTGGGACAATCTAAAAACACAATTACTAACAACCTTATCCCACAAGTGCAGAAATATCGTAACTTTGGTATTGACAAATTAGCGTCATTTTCAAAGGCTTTTTCACCTGTTTTATGTAAAATGCCCTCAATCACCGTTCCGTCAAAAAGTACGATTTCAACATATTTCCCTAAATGTCTTTCGAGTTCATATCTTGTCATAATTTTTACTCCTTTAAAGTTCTGACTTTTTCGCCATATCTGCGAGTTTGACCTCTGAATAATATTTCTCTCATTTACTTTCACTCTCCTCAATAGGCTGATTCCAACAGTCAACACAGTCGCCAAAACAAGGCTTTTTTATATCTGTCAAGCCTAACTTATCAGGGCATATGTCAGGTGTTCCATCGTGAATAAGAGGAGCATTCGGATAGTTTTTTAAAAACTCACTCAAATAAGTCTTCTGCGGATGTTCATCCGACCATTTCTGCACAATTGCAATTGCTTTTTCGGGATAGCATGTTTCAAAGTCCGAACACAACATCGTATCGCCTGAACCATTATTTAAATGGCTCAAAGGGCAGTCAGCACAATTAAGTTTACATGCATATCCACCGTGATTTAGTTTATGTTTTTTCGTCATCCTTTGCTTTTCAGCAAAGTAATTTTCAGTTCTTGAACAATCAATCATTTTCTTTATCCTCCATTCGAGCTCCGCAGCAAGGGCAGAAATTAGATCTAAAATCGTCAGCATAGACACTTACTTTATGATGACACATACTGCATTCTGCATAACTGTCTCTACAGATCCAAGTTCCGATAAAATTAGAGGTGACAGTAGGTAAAGCAGCAACAGCATCATATATATCGTTGTCGTAGAAGTACCGAACATCTTCAAATTCACCATAATAATTACATTCTTCGCCGACGTTATCGAGCGTATGTAATACCAGGTCATAATCAACAAGCCTACTCATAATATCCTCCTTATTTATAGCCGTCCATAATAGCATTACTGCTGTCTACATAATCGTCACTGAGTGTACTTTTGTAATTCACATAGTTAAGATGTTTTTGTATGTGCTCGTTATAACGACCGCTTGCTTTTGCTTCATTTAATATGCTTTGAACATTCTCTTCGCTTCTGTTCAAATCCGTTGCAATGCGTGATATCGAATCACCTCTGTATGTATATAAACATATTAAAAATTCTGTATCGGTTGTCGGCGGTCTGTTTAACTGCTCTTTTCTGTGTAGCGCCGCCTCGGCTTTGGCTTTACTGACACAAGCTGAACAATATTTTGTTGTTTTTGCTCTTGCTGTAAATTCGTTACCACATATTTGACATATAGCTGAATACATTTATTTCATCTCCTCCAAATCTTCAAGTCTGCAATACAACAATGCAGAATTAGCGTTTAAATCCTTTATTTCAGCCTGATAATAAAACTTTCCTGTTATGCTTCGTCTGATGATACAGCCTGTCAGAATGTATTCTGCACCATTGTACAACACAGTTCTTTCAAGGTTGCGTTTAACTTCCGAGATATTCACAGCACTTCCACCTCGATGTAAATGCCCGGAACCTCTGCCCAAAACTTTTCGCATATCTCACTTGCGACAAGTGCGTCATCAGACCAAAAGCCGAGAGCGGTCATACAGTCTTTCAGCATTTTTTGCAGATTGTCCGTGTCGGGCTTTGTTATACGATATTCGCCGTCCTGATGTTTACCGCGAGGAAAACACCATTTTGTTATCAGTCTGACAGCCGACTCGTACGGTTCTGACGGTTTAAACTTTGCCAAATGTGATGTGAGCTTTTCTCTTGCCTGTTTCACCTCGGGCGGATTATAAAAAACAGGTTTGCCGTTTTTTACCATAACCTTATGTTCCTGTGCAGTTACAGTCGGCGGTATCATCGCCATAAAAAAATCCATTTTTAATATTTCACTCCTTTAAAGCATTAAAGTTACTTTTGATTTTTGAATTTTGCTTTTAGTCACAGGTCAGGGGAAGGAGTTGTTGTGCGTAAGCTTCGCACAACTACTTCACCCCTGTGACCTTTAGGGAACGGACACCGTTTATATATACGTAGTATATATAGTTTTGTCTGTCCCTCGGACATTCTCGATAATTTATCGACTTTGTCCCTGTTTTTGTCCGAGAGGGACATTTTCGATTTTTTATCGACTTTGTCCGTCTTAGGGACACGGACAGGGACATAAAATTTATCGACTTTGTCTCTCGGACAGACAGACAAATTATTCGACTTTGTCCGTGTCCTTTCGCCCTACTTCACCGCCGTCTATCCAAAAGCCGCCGTGCTCTTTTATGTATCGTCTGACCGTTTTTTCTGACTTTCCCATATATTCTGCTAAGTCAGTTACATTTGCCTGACCGTTTTCTTCAGCACCGCTAAAGGCTGTTTCGAGGGCATCGTTTTGTTCCTGCTTGCGTTCCGATTCACTCTTTTTCTTGCTGAAATTCTTTTTGTAGGGCGAGCCTTTGATGTTAAAATCGCCATCAAAATTGCAGTCTTTCAACACACCTGTTGTATCAGCTCTGTGTATAGGATAATCAAACCACAAATTCAGAGCATCAAATTTTGGAAATTCTCTTAGTGTGCCCTCTATTCGCCACGCTGTGCGACCCTGTACAGCTTTATTTGACTTAGCTATATCATTAAACATTAGCATGTAAGACTGCTTAGGAAGAGCATTTTCGGCTATATCAAGCATTTTAGAAGCAGTAACTAAATCATCTTGAGAACATAACTCATCAATGTTTTTATTAAATCTGCTTATCCAGTTTTTGCATATCGCACAGGTTGCTTCGTCTTGCTGTTGCTTGATTAGATTATCGCCGATTTCAAGCTGTGTAAGGTCAAGAAGTGCATCAGGGTCACGAGCAAAAACCCCCGAACCCGAAACTCTATCCATTGACTTTTTACCGCCTTGAGAACCTTTTGAGTGGTGATGGCAATAGATTACCGCACATCCGATTTCTGTACATACCTTGTCAAACTGGTTGCAAAAGTGTGCCATTTGGTCAGCACTGTTCTCGTCACCGGTAATTACCTTGTATATTGGGTCTATCACAACCGCTATAAAATTGCCTTTCAAGGCTCTGCGTATAAGCATAGGTGCGAGCTTGTCCATAGGCACGGACTTGCCACGCAAGTTCCAAATATCAATTCTGTTGAGATTTTTCGGTTCAAGTCCCAGTGCTTCATATACATCCTTGAATCTGTGAAAACAGGAAGCACGGTCAAGTTCAAGATTTACATACAAGATATTTCCTTGCGTGCATTGAAAGCCAAACCATTTCGTGCCTTCTGCTATTGCTACACACAATTCGATAAGTCCAAAAGATTTGCCGGCCTTTGAAGGACCACCAAGCAACATTTTATGTCCTTGTCGTAAAATACCGTCAATAAGAGGCGGAGCAAGTTCGGGAGGATTTTGAAAAAAATCTGCGAGGTTTTCGAGGTCAGGCAAATCGTCGTTGATACTCTCCACCCAGTCTTTCCACTCGGAAAAATCGGATTTACCGATGTTTGTGTCAATGATAAACTGCTTTTTGCCATTGCGGATAACACCGGGCATACGGCTCAACCTTGACGGATTGCGGTTCTGTTTATCGATTTCAAAGCCGTTTTTACGGCATACATTGTAAAGATAATCAACCCTTTTACGGTACTCATCATAGTTTGCAGCATCAATCTTAACGATAGCGTGGACTGATTTTCCACCCGAATAAACAAGCACCGCAACAGGCAGCTCAAGCTCTCTGATGATTGCATTTTGTTCTTCAAGAGCCATACAGTCAGATTCCACCAGAGCGTAACGATAATCGGTTACATTCTCGTTTTTAACACCCTTACCGTCCAACGGATTAAACCTTATCCACGCTCCTGCCTCGGGCTTGTAATCACCGAATACATTTGAAATATCACCGTCACAATTGTTGAGGGCGGCAATAAGCTCACCTGCCGTACGGTCACAACTGCCCTTTGTAGGCAGATATTTAACCTTGCCGTTATCGTTCTTCTCCCAAGTTTCGGTTACATAGCCGACATTTTCGGAGCTGTCAAAGAGGGTTTCAAGGTAGGTTACAATTTCATTCACAGGATTCCAGTTTGCAGGCTCGTGAAACTTTACACCCTCACAGGCTGTTACTCCGATATTGCCCTGTTCAAAAGCAATTTCATCATCCCAACCAAGCTCTTTCGATTCCCGAAAAGTCATCCCTCTGTCCTTAGCCATTTGGATTATTGTGCCGGCTGTAACCGGTGAGGCAGAGCCGTTAAAGCTCTGCCATTTCTTTTCACACTCACCGTTGTGATATCGGCTGTCTGCTCGGCTCCAATCGTCCCAGTCCTTTACGCTGTATCCCTCTTGCTTGAGTGCCATTCCGACATTTACCCATTCTTGATAGTCAAGGTCAGCCGGTCTTATATATTCAAGTGCTTCAAGTAAGTCCAACCGTATTCACCTCGCTTTGCGGTACATATGTTTTCGGGTTAATGTTTTTCGGAGTTCTCCAACCGTTTTCGGCAATCCTTGAAATCAAGGTTGACGCTTCGTCAAACTGCCACTTGCCCACATGCTGAAAACCTCTGCTTTCGAGCATACGGATTTGTTTAGGTGTGGTTAAGCCCTCAATTCTTCGCTTTTCGAGCCTGTCAAGAATAAGTTTTGCTTTGCCGGCACTCTGAATTTCATCAGGGAATATTCCGAGCTTTTCAAGTTTTGCTTTCTGTTTGTCTGTAGGCGGAGAACACTCCCAGCCGAATGCAGGAACATAGCCTGCAAGGTCCTGCGCCTGAATCGACATTTCATACTGCAGCGGATCTACAAGTTTGCGTTTGCGTGTTCGCATTTCCGCAAGCTGATTTGCAAGCGCCTCTTCACGCTGAGCAACAACATCTTCACTTGCTTTTTTCTCCGCTTCTTCAATGTCAATCGGACAGCCTGCCTGTTCTGATAAGTTTTCGGTCATCTTTTGTGCGACTTCTTCGTTGTCGCAAATGAGATGTGCAGGTCTGCAAAGTTCGTGTCGCTCTGTATGCCATAAAAAGTCGAGCAGCAAAAGCTCCGTCTTGTTTGGAGCAAGTCTTGTACCTCTGCCGACCATTTGGCAGTAAAGCCCACGCACCTTTGTAGGTCTTAAAACAACAACGCAGTCAACACTTGGGCAGTCCCAACCCTCGGTTAAAAGCATTGAGTTACACAAGACATTGTATTTATCGTTTTCAAAGTCCTGCAATATCTCTGCTCTGTCCTCGCTGTTACCGTTTACCTCTGCCGCTTTAAAGCCTTTTTCGTTCAAAATATCTCTAAATTTCTGCGATGTTTTTACAAGTGGTAAAAACACAACAGTTTTACGACTCTTACAGTATTTTTTCATTTCTTCGGCAATCTGATAAAGATACGGATCAAGTGCCGTGTCAATATCACTTGCTTTAAAATCTCCTGCCTGTGTGGCAACTCCCGAAAGGTCAAGTGTAAGCGGTATAGTCACAGCTTTAATCGGTGACAGATACCCCTCTTTGATAGCCTTAGGGAGTGTGTATTCATACGCAAGCGAATCAAATACTGTTCCTAAATTTTTCATATCTCCTCGGTCGGGTGTTGCGGTAACACCCAACACTTTCGCATTGTCAAAATGCTCAAGCACACGCTGATAGCTGTCGCTGATTGAGTGATGTGCTTCATCAATAATGATTGTGTCAAAATAATCACTGTCAAAGTTTGACAGCCTTTTCTCACGCATAAGCGTCTGCACAGAGCCTACAACAACCCTGTTCCACGAACCTATACAACTTTGCTCGGCTTTTTCAACCGACGAATTAAGTCCTGTTGCTTTTTTGATTTTGTCTGCCGCTTGGTCGAGCAATTCTCCACGGTGGGCAAGTATCAGCACCCTGTCACCTCGACGGACACATTCTTCAGTGATTTTTGCAAAAACTATTGTCTTGCCACAGCCTGTAGGCAAGACAAGTAATGTTTTTAAATTGCCGCTTTCCCACTCGGAGAAAACGGCATTCTTCGCTTCATTCTGGTACGGTCGTAACTGCATTAAAAGCTACCCGGTGTCCAGTTATTCGGCGTCGCAGTATTTGGCATTGCAGGCTGTGTGTTATACTGTGGCGGATATGTAGGCTGTACATACTGTGGCGGATATGTAGGCTGTACATACTGCTGAGGTGCAGACTGTGCTACAACAGGCGATACAGTTGTCACTTGCTCATCATAAGCGTAGAAATACTTGATGTCATTTGTTACGCCCTCTGTGCCGTCATTCTTGACATATTTGCGGATGATAACCTGACATTTACCTTTCTTGCCGATAATGCCTGTCCAGTCCATACGGAGCGGTTCGCCGTGTTTTTTCATTGACACGGACAAAAAGAGCTGTGACAGCTTCCATTCAAGCGATGAGTGTAGTACGAAATTAACTGTAATTTCTCTCTTGTCATCTGCTCCCCATACATCAAAAGTCACTTTTGCCATGTTGCAGGGTGGCAGTTTACCTTTACCCTGTGAGCGAGCACGCTCAACCTTTGCTACTGTAAAATCATAATTACCCTCGGGGAGCGGTTCATAATTTACGCCCTCTTCGGTTATTTCGTCATTCCAACCAAATTCTCTATCCATTATTCATCTTCCTTTCTTATCTTATTCAAATGGTAAATCTCTGTTGTTGCTTACTACCTGAAAGACTTTATCCCAAGCGCCTACTAAGCAGCCTTGAACAAAGCGTGGGTCATAATTTTTAATCGGTGTTTCATAAGGATAATGCCCTTGTGTAAATACTGCCTGTCTGATTTCGCTTTCATCAACTCCGTTTGCTCTCATAAGATCGGCAAGAGCTTTTGGAATATCGTCAGGAATATTAGGCTCGTATAACGGTTTAGGCTGTGCAACCGGTTCAGTTACAGGTGGCTCAGGCTGAATTGGTATAGGTGCCGGCACAGTCGAAGCATTCGGTTCAGGTTGAGTAGGTGTAACTGGGGCAGTGTGGTTTGAAACTGTATTATTATTAAAAATATGTGAAATACCTGAATAATCAAACTCCATTTCCTCCGGCAGTCCGTGACGATTTTTAGCGTCCCAACAAGGGTGATGAAGTGTGTACATCACTCTGCCGCCACCTTGAGCTTTATATTTTTTTCCGTCTTTATCCGATGCGACTGCGATAGTTTTGTAATTAGCGAAAAGCACCATATCCGCCCATTCTTTTACAAGCGGAGAAATCTGTGAAGCAGTCTTTTTGCCGAGTTTAAGCTCCCAACGGTCATACTCGCCGATTTCGTCAGGCTGTGAAAATTTGCGGAGCTGTGCGTGTGCGGTAAGCACAACATTGATACCTCTGTCAATCAAATCTTCAAGGCTGTTCAGGAATCTGCCGAACTCCTCTTTTTCATAAACATAGCCGTTTCCGTAACCGAAATCTTCAATACCTTTTTTGCCGTACTTTGAACAAATATCGTCAATGCAAAGCTGTTCCGCCCAGTCAATTGTATCAATAACAACTGTTTTGCATACAGCCGGATTGTTTTTGATATATTCAAGCTGACTTTTGAGCATAGTCCACGATGTCGGTTTATCCATTCTCGAAACATCAAGGTTTTTTGTACTGCCCTCTGTGTCGATAAACAGAGGGTTCGGAAACTGCGAAGCAAAAGTTGATTTGCCGATACCCTCGGGACCGTAAATTACAACCTTTTGAGCCGACTTGATTTTACCTTTTGTGATGTTCATTATCTTACCCCCTGTACATCTGAAAAGTTGATTTTATTGCCGTCAACATCAATGACAACATAGTCGATTGCGTAATTGAGCAGTTCGTTTGTAAGGTCCTGTATTGACTTGCCTGTCATACCTGCAATCAAAACAATTCTTGAATAATTTTCGGGCATAATCTTGACTTTGGTATAACCGCAGGCAAGCTCTCTGTGCGGATTACATTTGATTACGCATTCATTTGTATTTGTATTTGTTTTTGCTGTTGTAGTTCTTGTAGCCATAATTAAAACTCTCCTTCTGTCCAAGTTGGTGTTGCTGCAGGTGCGGTTGTTTCGGACTTAATATAGCCGTCCTCAATGATAATTGAGCATTCATCGCCGTTTGAAACTCTTGTTGCAATAGCCTGCAAGCCCTCTGATTCAAGCCATTTTGCAAAGTCTTTGAGTGTGTCGGTATCCATTTGTTCGAGCTTGTCAAGCAGGACAAATCCGCATTCGGGATTGAGCTTGCGAACAATTGCTGTAGCGACACGAAGCTGTTCCGAACCGCTCATGTTGTCCCACTTAAAACCGTTGTATGTAAGCTCGCCCTTTTCAACTGATAAGCCGTCAAGGGGCAAATTTGCGTTGTTGAGCAAGTCATATTTTGTTTTGCGGATTTTTTCAAGCTGTGCCGTCATATCGGCGTACTTGCCGTAATATTCCTTTGCGTCCTCATCAGCTTTTGCTTTATCGAGGTTTGCTCTGACTTTGCGGTTAATTTCGTCAATCTCGGTAATGTTTCTTTCAAGCTCTGCCGTACTTTCATCGTGCAGTTCGGCAACGGTCTTTCTGCTCTGTTCAAGCTGTGCAAGCACTTTTGTAAGCTCGGAATTGTATTTCCTCAAATCCTCGTTAAGCCTGTTGATTTCGCTCTGCAAATTATTGGCACGGTTTTCAAGGTTATCTTTTTCTACTCTCAGACGGTTATTTTCACCGTTGCGTGCAAGAATTTCCTGCTGTTTGTTGATAAGTTCCGAGGCTGACACAGGTTCATTCGGCACGCCCTCAAACTCGGGCATTTCGGCGGCAAACTTTTTCTTTTGGTCTGCAATCTGACCGATAGCACGGCGCTCGTTATACACCTGTGTTTCCTGCGTTTCGAGCTCGTAAACTCTGTTGCCTACACCGATAATCTGCAGGAGCGTGTCAGCTTTTTCCTTGCCTGTTGCATTCATAAATTTTGGCAGGTCAAGAGCAAAGTTGCTGACAAATGCGTCAAGCAAAGCCTGTCCGCCTTTGTTGCCTAAGGTATCAATTACTTTAAGGCTGCTGTTCTTACCGCTGCGCTCCACAACAATACCGTTTGAGAGCTTGATTTTTAGATGTGGCGGAATTGTTGAACCCTCACGGTACGGAGCAGACGGAGCGAAACGATTACCGCCGAGAGCCCAAGCAATGGCATCAAGAACAGACGTCTTGCCTTGTCCGTTTTTACCGCCCAACACGGTAAGTCCGTTTTCGGTCGGTTCATAAGCAACCGTCTTTACTCTCTTAACATTTTCAATTTCAAAAGCTGATATTTTTACTGACATTCTTTTTTTCTCCTTTATATCTTGATTTTTATTGCAGTAAAGGATATAATAATACTGATAAATTTTATATCATTTACCTTAAACCGTTGGAGCTGTGCGAAAGCTTCAGCGGTTTTCTTCTTTTGCGATTTCCTCAATTGCAGAGAATATACGCTGTTTCTCGCCCCTGCGGCAACTCGTGACGGAGTTTGCGTGTTACTGTCGGCTCACTGATACCGAAATAGTCTGCAATCTCCCACAACTTAACGCCTGCACTCTTCGCCGCTGCTCTGATGTCTAAATTAGCTCGCATAATTACACCTCCTCTCCGAAAACATCATACATACTGTTAATGCGTTGTCTAAGCCTTGTGTTTTCGTTTTTGTAACCGCTGATTACGTCATTCTTAATGCTAATGTCAAGCCTTGCGTTCTCAAGCTCAATCTGCAAGTGCCTGACTAAGCTATGTAAGTGCTTGTTCTCGTCTTTAAGACTGCGTTTTGTTTTAATGTGTCTGAGTGCCATTGTAATTCTTCTCCTTAATCAGCTCAAAATACTTGCAAGGACTGCCTTGCTGATTCCGCCGAGTTTCTTGTTATAGTCTTTTTGAAAGTGTCGCTTAACAGTAACGCAACTTTTTCCGAGATACTTTGCGATGTCCCGATACTGCAAAACTTCCTTATCCGGAAACGCAACGTCTAACCTGTCGAGGTTGTCTCGAAATAACGGCTTTTCTCTTGCCATGTCATTCCCTCCTGCTCTCCTCTGTAATTTTGTCTGATACGATTTCAACCTTTTCCACATTGGCAACGCTGAGTGCCAGCTTGAGCAGTACCACGTCGCCTACTGTTCGGGTAATCTGATAGCTTGTAACATACGGGATTTCCTTGCCGTCTATCTCGAGCAGGAATTTGTCCTTGGTGTCAATGAGTTTTAAACTTGCCATTTTGTTTCCTCCTTAAAATTAAACTCGATAGTGAGTTGTTATTGAGTTCCAATAGTAATCTGTACGCCTAACGCCTTAAACAACTTATCAGCGTTTTCAAGTGAAATGCTTTTTTCTCCTTTCTCCCAGTATTGGATAGCTCTTTTTGTAAAGCCTGCTTTTTTAGCGAGTTCGCTTTGCGAAATTCCTCTTTGTTTTCTGTTTTCTCTCAAAATTATACTAAATTCTTTAATGTGCATTGATTTCACGACCTTTTTATGTTATACTATATTTAGTGGTGAACCCCAATTCACTAACCATATACAGAAAGCGAGGTGAAATTAATATGAATCATTCATCACTTAAGAAAAGCTTAATAATAGCTATGTCTTGTATTTCGAAAGTCGAAGGTTTAGAAGAAAACAACTTGATATTAACAACTTCTGCCGGAATCATTTCAGGTAAGGTCCCGTCTGAGCAGGAAATAGACGATGAAAATTCTTTGTGCGGCGTTTTATATGAGATTTGCGATAATACTAAAGAAGAATACTTAAAAAATATTTCTTCTACAGATTCCGAACCTGTAATTGTTGGTAATGATGGTTACATAATTTTAAAAGATGTAAAAATAAGATCAACATCGTCCGACACAATCACTCATATGAATTTTATGGTTGTATTTTACGACCAAATCATCGGCGTTACTATTGGAAATATTAACTGACGTTACTTTTGTTTGCTGACTTTGTACTTGCAATACAAGGTCAGCAATTTCTTTTGATGTACCTTTTACTGTTATTTCCACTATATCACTCCTTTCCTACGCTGTTCGGCAAAGTTAGTTTCTAATAGCTTCTACGAAACAAGAAGGATTGTTAGTTCTTCCTAATAAGTAATCGGTTGAACAATTAAAAATATCAGCTAAACTCAAAAGTATATTAATGGGAATATTACCTTTTGTTTGCCAATTATAATAACTTTTACGTTCAATTTTTAACTTATTAGCAAGGTCTTCTTGTGTCATATTAGCTCTTGCTCTTTCGGCTTCAATATTTGGGTATAAAAACAGCACTAATCTCACCTCCTTTATCGTGTTAAATAGAAATACTCTTATTGCGTATCTATAAGTTGATTATATACGCAATAAGAGTATTTGTCAATATCTTTTACAAGTAAATTACGCACAAAGAATATTATAGATTTTTGTGCAATTACACTAATTGAATATTATTTTAATTATTTACTTGACATTTTTACTCATTTAGAGTATTGTATTTATAACAAACAAATCGTTTTATTGGAGGGAAAAATATGCTCGGGGAAAAACTTAGAGAACTTAGGACAGAACTTAATCTTAACATGAAACAAGCTTCTGAAAAATTAGGAATCTCATACACAACTTATGTTGGCTATGAAAAAAACGAAAGGGAACCAAACTCTGAAACTTTAATCAAATTAGCAGATTTTTATAAATGTTCTGTCGATTATTTAATAGGAAAAACTATAAGACTAAATTTTATTCCACATGAAATTGAAGAAGCTGAAATTAAATGCCCTTTGTGTGATTATGATTATGTCCATTTTATTAGAGTTTTATCGGTAAATTTTTCACAAGAAAAAAGCAGCGGAATTGCTATGGAATTTTTATGCGAGGATGGGCACAAATTTTATATTGTGGTTGAAACATACAAAGGTAATACATATATGGTAAATGTAGATGACAATAACAATATTTTAGGGTATACCTCGTTTATTAATAGTAACTCTGACAGCGAAACAAACATTCACAAAGAAAAACTAATTACTAACTATGCGGCATTGAATAATTTTGGGAAAAATAGGCTTTTCGAATATTCAAATGATTTAATATGTAGTGGCAATTATAAAAAAGATACTTACAAAATAAAAACCGCCGCCCGAAACGGAAGTTTTAATGAAACAACCGTTACGGATGACGATTTTCAAAAACTTATGGATTTGCCTGATGTTGATGACTTAAAATAAAGTTTTGGAATTGTTTGTAAACCTCTCTCTCAAGCGGAGCAGCAAGAAACTTGTTTCGCTTGTATAGCTTTTGCAAACGTTGCCAGCGGTATTCTGCCGCAATTAGGCTTATATCGCATATTTGAGATATTTCGTCAGCACTTTTGACCTCTAATCCCCACAACACACAAGCAGGAGCAAGCAAACGGCTGGCAAATACATTTGCTTCTTGCTCAATGGGATTGTCATTTGGTGAGATTTCTCGATTGATAAGTTCGTATTGTCCTACATGTCCGAGCATTATGTGCCCAAGCTCATGCGCAATAGTAAAGCGTTTCCGCTGCCGATTGCAATCTTTTCGTATAAATATGATAGGTTGATTGTTAATAACGGTGCACTTACCGTCATTGCCCTGCTCCAATTTGTCGTAATACTTTACTGCAATGCCGAGTTTGTAACACAGTTCAACAATATTAACAGGGAGTTCTCGGACGTTTTCTTTTAACAGGATTTCCCACGACATATTTCGGGACTTCTGATACTTTTTATAATCCATAAAAATCACCTCGTAACTATTATGGATTACAAAAATAAATTTACAGCAATAAAGCAATAACAAAATAAAAAAAAATCCGCCCTACCCTGCGCCAACAGGATAGAGCGGTGTACGACGCAAAGGCCATACAAGACTGTGGAAAGTCTTTAATTATTATAAGATAAATTAGCCTTTGTGTCAATAAAAAATGAATACAGAGGTGTTTTTTATGAAATGCAAGAGATGCAAAAAGACTTTGCAGTCTGATTTTAAATTCTGCCCTTGGTGCGGTTCTAAATCTGCAAATCAAAAATACTACCGCAGGCCTGACGGGCTTTATGAAAAATCAATCGTCTATGACGGCAAAAGACACATATTCAGAGCAAGAACCGAAAAAGAACTTGAAAAGAAAATTTTTGCTTATAATCCCGAAAGTGAGCAAACTAAGTCAGGTATGCCGTTCTCTGCTGTTGTGGAAGAATGGGAAGCTGATGCATTTGAAGCTCTTGCTCAAGGTTCTGTCAAGGCATACAAGCCACGAGCAGAACGGGCTGTTGACTATTTTGGCGATGAGCCTATAACAAACATCGGACTTCGTGAAATCAACCACTATATAGCGAAGTTTCCTAAATCTTGGGCATATAAAACCGTTAAAGCATACGCATCCGTACTTAGCCTTATTTTCACTTATGCCACACAAAATGAATATATAACAAACAATCCTTGCCAATACATACAAATAAGCAAGAATCTTAAAAGAACGCACCGCAGAGCCCCAACATACGAGGAAATCGAGATTATCAAAAATTCAATCTCTGCCCCGGGAGGATTGCTTGCGTTTTTCTTTCTCAATACAGGTGTCAGACGAGGCGAAGCATTGGCTCTTAAATGGAGCGACATAGACTTTGAAAACCATATAATACATATCACAAAATCATTGTATCATGTAAACAATGCACCACACATAAAAGAACCGAAGACAGAGGCAGGCAAGCGTGATGTACTGCTTACAAAAGGTCTTGAAACAGAGTTACTTAAAATCAAGGGCGAGAAAAATGAAATTGTCTTTAATTGTGACGGCGAATATTACACACAGTCACGCTTTGATAAACTTTGGAAAGACTATCAGACTGCCACAGGCCTTGCCGAGCTTACTCCCCACATTGCCCGACACGGCTTTGCTACAATCTGTTTTGAGGCTAATCTGAACATAAAGGATGTTCAGGAAATTTTAGGTCACGCTCAATATTCCACTACATCAGACATCTACACTCACCTTACACAAAAGCACAAAACAGAGGCACTTAATAAGCTGAATACATACTTTGAAAACAACTACTAAAAGTAACAGAATTTCAACGCATTGCACAGATTTTACACAGTAAGCCGTTTTATGGCTTAAATACTGCATTTGTTAAGAGTTCAAATCTCTCCATCTCCGCCATAATGTGGAGACAAAAAAGATGTCTCACGAAAAGCCCGATTATATCGGGCTTTTTTGCTACCCAAACGGCGATTTTTCTCTATACCAAAGCACAGGATTATCCTTTATTTCCTGTATCACTGTAGCGGGTGACGCCGCGGGTAAAAGCAGTAAGGCGGCAAACAAGACATTAGGCGTTGCCGGTGATGTTGCAAAGCACAGCAAGAAGGCGTCCACTCCATAAGGAGGGTGGATGCCTTCAGTTTTTTATCAGCCTATGTTTGATTGTAGGTATAGAAAAAATATATCAATTAAGCATACGGAGGATTATGTTATGAAAAAGTACATTACTGATGAAAAAACGGATTAGATTACACGCTTGTAAATGGCGTATATCTACCAAATTTAATCTCAACAGAAAAGCACTTTGAAATCGGTCATTGGGGACAAAGGCGTCTTGAATTCATTAAGCAAAACAAAAAGGTGTTTTACAATTCATTTTTTACTAGCTGTAAACTCAATTCATATCTGCACAATATTGATGTCAGAGCAACTGAAATGTATGACCTCATTGTGAACCAACTCAAAGAGAAGCAAGGGACTACCGAACAACTCAAAGCAGCGGATAAGAGAATTTCTGAAAGCACAAAAGGAGAAAAACTGTGAATAAACGAGGAGTGTTCTGGATAGTTGATAACAATCTTTTGGCTTTTCCGTTTGATAAAACGGCAACCAAAGGCGTTGCAAAATCAGGGAACACTTTCAATCACAAGCTACTGTGGAATAGCGTCAAGCCGTGCAATAAACCGTTTGACTACTATCCACGAGGAAGAGTGGATTATAACGCAAAAGGAAAAGCAATTATTTATATGAATCCAAATGTTGAGGATAAATACATAAGTGAAATAATAGCTGCCTTTGGGATTACATCCGAACCTGTTATAAGATACGATTACAGCGAGCATTACAAATGCTCTTTTGACAGATAATGTGCCAAAACCTACAAATCCCCCAAAGTTGCTATAGGCTTTTAGGTGTGGTATAATTGAGAAAAGAAGTGATGAATATGGATATTAACGATAAGCTGAAATACAATGTAGATTGTTTTAAAGAAAGATATAATCAATGGGATGATATAGAAGACCCATTTGAAAAAGCAATAAAAAAAGCACTGGGTGATTTCACATTCAGAACAACAAAAAAACAAGAACATATTGACGTCAAAGGAGTTGAGGGATTATATAAACAAATCTGTTCTGATCCGAATAATTCGCTCATCAACCGATTCAAAGATTATGGGGTAGATAACTATAGTGAAAAAGATGTTTTTGATGAGTGGCATAAAACAACTTGTGATGCATTAATGAACGTGTTGAAAAATCTATACCAGAGTATTCATTATGGCAAAGCTCAAAAAATCGTGAATATGACGTTTAAATACTTGTACTGTATAGGTAATGACAGAAATGATAATTATTATAAATACTGTCATATACCACTTGATTCAATTATTCTTGATTGGATTTGGGCAAACAAATCAGTGTTCCAAGATGCTTATGATAAATTTAATATGTATGTTCTGTTTCAACATCAATACTTTGAAAATTGGAGCAATTTAGATTACTCCAATAATAAGTTTGATGGTAACAGATATTCTTATATGTTTTTTCAAGAGCTAATTAGAGCGTTTTGTGAGGACAAAAAAATCACACCTTTACAATTAGAATTTCTTGTATGGCCTCAATTTCAGTGGGAAAAAGCAGCCAAAGAGTTCTGCAAACAAACTGAGAATATGCTTAATATTAATAGTAACATGGATGAAAAATCTGCAAATAAACTTTTGAACAGTATATACGAATTATTAGAAAACAAGTTAATTTTAATTGACTGGAAAAATGATTTATAAGATTACAAAGATAATCAAGATACACCGTAAACGGTGAATTAATAAGGGGGAAAAATATGAACAACAATGAACTAATTAAACTTCAGGAGCAGCTTGAAAAGGAACGTAATGAAATAAGAGAAGGCTTTTCAAAGTTTTGTAATAGCAAAGATTGTCTTTTCACTGATTTTGCTTCTGAAGATGAGAAAAACGAGTTATATAATACGCTTCTTGACGGAGAACAATATGACGAGTTAGAGGTTGAAATTCCTAATATGTTTTTCTTTGACAGCGGCACAGCAAAAAGAAAATTTGAGATATACAGAAAAAAAGGCGGTATGCTGAATCAGTTTATTCTCAAAATAAATGAGCTACTCGGTGAAGAATCAGACGACTTTTGGTGGGACGAGTATTCGTGGGGCAAGGAAGGACTTGAATCCCTGATAGAGCAGAGCAAAAAAGCAATTGCCGAAGAAGAGGCTTTTATTGAATTTGCAGAAAAGGGTTTAAAAATCCTTGAAGAGCTTCCCAACGAGGAATAACCCAAAAACATAATATATGAAAACAAACTAAAAGATGTACCGTGATTGGCACATCTTTTTTGTTATTGTATTATTGAGGTGAAATGATGAAAGTCAACAATGAAATGATTGGATTTGTAAAAGGAAAGAACTTAACAACTGAAGAAATTACACAGTATAGAACAGCTCGTTTTAATCATATATTGGAAGATGAAAAAATGATTAGAAAAGCTCAGGAACTAATTGATAAGGTTGCAAAAAAATTTGGAGTAAATGCCGAAGATGTTCGTAACAAAAAAGCTATGCGTCAAATGACAATGAACGAAAAAAAGATAAGAATGCTATATTAAAATTATATAGCACATGGGAAGAATGGATATAAGCTGACAGTATTGCAACTATATATTACATGGGTTCAAATCAAGACAGCTAAAACGCAAAAACATCTCTATTGTCTTGTCTTCACAAAAGCACTCGAGCAATCGGGTGCTTATTTTTTGTGATAAACACTGAAAAATCGGCTTATTTGATATGTTTTTCAATCACTCAGCCTTTGCTTTTTGATTGAATTTCGGTATCAAACAATATCAGCTAAAATCAATAAAGTTACACAGTAAATTATGCCATAGAGAGATTTTTGTACTATCCGAACAAGTCAGTTTACTTAAATAATACTCATCCGGTTCATATTTTTAAACTGTATCAAGAACATAATCAGCAGAAACAATCATAAAATGAATTAATTTATCATCGTCCATAAAACCACCTGCTTGTTCTTTAATCCATTTTATATATGGTGAATCAATAACTTAAAAAAAAGAATGATTTGGAAATTCTTTTCAGACTTGTTGCCATTCACCTGCAATAAAATTAAAACGCATTTCTTCCGTTGAACGGCAATAACTTTCCACATCCGCCCATATGATTGAAAACAATTCCATTTCATTATTTTCAAGAATAACTGTTAAACCGTCAAAATCATCACTTACAGATTTTATATTTAAACCGTAACTGTTTATATTTTTTTAAATATCACATTTTTCGATTTTAGTTTCTATAATTATCACCCGCATTTCTCTGTTAATTTTATAGTAATAAACTTTATAATTAGTTAGCTTAAAAAATATGCCGGACCATAATTTAAGTATCCGTACTAAACAAATGTATTTACTTCTGTTCGCCTGCATTGCGGACAACGGGCATTTTATCAAAATCATAGTATGAGAGTTCGTCTATTCCGTTTAAAAATGCGTGACAGCCGTTTACTATCATAAGATTGGTCTGCTCAATATTATAGCAGCACACTATTACTTTTTTGCCTGACGCATAGGCATATCCGCACTCCCACGCAGTTCCGCTGTCGGAGTACATTCCGCCGTAAAGCAACACAACCGCATCGCAATCGTCAATTCCGCCTTTGTCAATTTTAAAAATTTCCTCTGCCCATTCTGCATTGGTAAGGCTTTCCCTGTTCTCAACATCGTGCTCCATAGGTACAAAAACTTCGTGACCTTTTGCTTTAAGAATTTCAGCCGCACGGTGAATATTTGCAATTTCGTTATCGTTAAAAAACGGCGATGCAAGGTAAATCTTCATATTAAAATCTCCTAAAAAATATTAAAAACATTATCGGTATGGTAATCGCCGCCATTGCCTGCGACACAAGAGCAAGGCTTGCGCCTGTTTGCGGACTTTCTCCGTATGCCGATGAAATTATAACGGTGTTAAGTCCTAACGGCATTGCATTTGCACAGAGTGCGGCAAAAACTATTTCATTATCCGTATTAAAAAGCCTTAACGCAGTCACAAAAATTATCGGAAAAACTATCAGCCTAAGCACCGCAACAATATAAGTCTGCTTTACCTTGAGCAGGCTTTTTATTTCATATCCCGCTATTACAAACCCAGTCAAAATCATTGCAACAGGTGCCATACAGGCGGCACAATCGGTAAGAATTGTGCTTACAAGCCGCACCCTCGGTATTTGCAAAAGTCCGAGAATTGCGCCGATAAACAGCGACACAAATATCGGATTCAGCAATGACTTCAAAGAAAATCCGCCCTTGTCCGACGGCACAAGCCACGCAATTCCGATTGAGTAAGTAAACATATTCAGCGGCAGAGTAAATATTAAATAATCGAAAAGTTCAATGCTGTCAGCGCCGTATATGCCCTGAACAAGCGCAGTTCCGACAAATCCGAAATTTGACACCGAAAGCGAATATCTGTACACTTTACGCAAATACTCGTCTTTGGTAAGAAATTTTGAGATAATAAAAGCAAGCGCAACCGCAACAATCAAAAGCGCAGTGCTGTAAACAAGGAAAATCCATTTTCGGCTTATATTTTCCACCGTACAATTATTCCAAAATGTATTGATTACGACCGCAGGCATAAATATTCCGTTTTCAAGGCGTGACAAAGTCCTGCCGCTGCCGTCAGATAAAATATTTTTCTTTTTAAGAACAAAGCCGATAAGAATAAAAGAAAAAAGCACGGCTATGTGATTAAGCGTAGATGAAAGTATTTCCATACGATATTTCCTTTATATTATAATACAAATTTCAGCATAAAACAATAACCGCAGGTCGAGCTGACCTGCGGCTGACAATATTATTATTAATTTTTTGTAAAATTGTATTCATTTGTTTTCTTCATCTTGTGAGCATTTATCGTCACACTCTGCCTGTTCTTCCTTTTTTTCAAGGTTCATAACCGCTGAAAGTCCTGCCGAAACCGAAGAAACCAAAAGTCCGCAGACTGCGCTTTTCCACATTTCTGCATTTGCAAAATCCGTTCCCGTCAGAAACAACGCAAGATTAGCAAGAATATATCCGAGTGCCGTCTGTAGGAATGTACGCAATGCTCTTTTAAGGCAGTTTTTAGTAAAACACATCTTCATATTACATAATATTCCGATGCCTTAAAAATGTACTTATTTATTATCGGATATTTCGGGCAATCCCGCAATACTTGTAAGCAACGAAAGAATACCCGAAAGCACGCTTGCGGAAGCAACCGCCACCCAATTCACATCACTTAGCACCGCAGACACGCCGATAACCGAAATCGCTGTTTGAGCCACGGTTTTTGCCGCACGGATACCCGCAGCTTTTGCCCATATTTTAAAACCGTTTTTCATAATTTCACCCCCTGTAATACATTTTAATTTAAAAGTTCAATATAAATTTCTGCCCATAAAAGCGATATTAGCTTATTTCTTTTCACTATTTATATGCTCAAGGTCAGCAATTCTATGATTTACAACTCTTATTTCTTCGTCCGTAACGGCTGACATTCGCTCAAGTTTGAAAACACGCTCTTGCAGATGATTATATTTATCCTGCTTATGTTCAAGCTGATCTAACCGATACACAATCAATGATTTGGTCTTTTCGTTTTCGCTTTCCTGTCGCTTACGGTTTGACGCATTTATCAGCAATTGACAAATAATACTTCCGCCCGCAACAATCAGCGCAGTCACAATTTCCGTACTCATATCACACCCCCTTTACCTATGCGTAAAATATTATTAAAAATTGCAGTAATTAGGCTAATTTTATTAAAAAAGAATTAAAAAGGCACAAAAAAGCACCCTGCCGTGAGTCGCCCCAAAAAGTTAGACTAAAAATCTAACGATTTGGAGGTCGGTTCACCGAGCAAGGTGCATAATCTAATATTTATTAACAAAAGCAAGAATTTTTCTTGCTGTATCAAGACTTACTTTTGAAACATCACCGTACTTCAGAAAAGCATTTGCATTACCCGGATTAAGGTTTAATTCCTTATAAATACGGTAGTTGCTCATATTTTTAGATTTTCTTGTAAAACATATTTTCTGATACATCATTTGTTTTAATTTATTTTCCAAAACTTTTTTATCTTTTTCGTAAATATAATTTTGGTATATCGTACGATAATGGCTTAATCTTTCCGAATTTAAAAAATCATTTATATTATTTTCTTCAAGACCGGAAAGTTGATTGCAAGCTGTTTTTAAATAAGAATATTTTTTTATAAGTCTGTTTTTTAAATCTTCTTTTGTATAAAGAACAAGGTACATAGTAAGCGCATCTTGCAATCTTGCATTAGAAGAAGCAAGATTTGAAAATATATAGAGTGAGGTTGTATTACATCCCGACAATTCTTTAAGCTGAAAAAGCAAGTAACCCTTAAAAGTCAACTCTCTCACTTAAATCTCTCCTTATAATGATTATAATTTATAACCAATGCATTTCTGTCAAAATCAGACAGCATACCGTAACAGACATCATCAATTAACTTATCCAATAAATTCCAATCCAAAGATTTATAAACCAATTCGTTTTCTATATCTTCAACATCCTTATCACGCATTGAACATAATTTTGAAACCACCAATTTAGTCGGAATATCTATCGGTATAATATCGTATATATTGTATTTTGAATAATAGTATTATTTAATTTATATTATAGATTATTTTATCATATTTGTCAACAAAAAAGCACCCTGCCAAGCATGTGGTGACCCCCAAAAGTTAGATTTGAAAGCGTAGTGGCTTTTAGCTGCTACGCTTTTGTTATGCAACTAAGGCA
>NZ_JADNHD010000010.1:0-104858 GCF_015553695.1 Ruminococcus sp. BSD2780120874_150323_B10 | reverse complement strand
AAAAGATGAGTTTTTCGATAAACTAAAAAACACAACGGAAACCGTCAAAACTTCGCAACCGTCACTGCATGATATAGTAGAAGAATTTGAGGTTGCCGAGCATAGCAAAGACGGAGGTGTGGCAATTTTTATGTCGTCAAAAATCAGCGGAACGGCAAATACCGCACAAATTGCCTGCGATATGATCGGCTGCAAAAATGTGTATGTTATTGATTCACTGACCGCTTCGGCAGGTCAAAAACTGCTTGTTGAATATGCGGTAAAACTGCGCAGACAAGGGAAAAACTCAAAAGAAATTTATGAAGAAATCGAGCGCATAAAAACGAAAATATCGTTGCTTGCCTGCCTCGATACCCTTGAATATCTGCATAACGGCGGCAGAGTAAGTCAGACAAAAGCAATGCTTGCGACTGTTGCCCGTATAAAGCCTGTAATAAGACTCAGCGGCGGCGATGTTGAGCTGCTTGCAAAAAGTTTTAACATTAAGCGTGGCATAAAAAGCCTTGCCGAAAGGCTTGAAAGGGAAGAGCTTAATCCTCTTTTCCCTGTATATGTAATGTACTCCGACAACGAAAGCCTTGCAAATGATTTGACAAGCGACATAAAAAGGCTGCTGCCGAATGTGCATAGCGTTGAAACTGTAAAAGTCGGTGCGGTTATAGGCAGTCACATAGGCACAAATGCGTGTGGAATTGCATTTGTAAAATTATGATTTTAAAGATTACGGTTTAATAAAAAAGTTTGAATAAGTGTTTTAGAATTGCTAAAGATGCACTCAATTTCGGAGTGCGTCTTTATTGTGTATTGAGATGTTTTTATATTTGACTCTTTTTATGTTGTTAAATTATCCCCGATATGCTATAATCAGAAAAAACTAAGCGAGGGATAAATATGGTAAGAGAAGTAGTAAGAGATCCGATGTTTTTACAGAGAAAATCGGTTGAAGCAAATATGTCGGATATGCCGATAGCCATTGATTTGCTTGATACTTTAAAAGCAAATTTTGAGGGCTGTGTAGGTATGGCCGCAAATATGATTGGCGTTTCAAAAAGAATTATTGCAATAAGCGATAACGGAAAGTATATTCTTATGTTTAATCCTGAAATCGTTAAGGCTTACGGTGAATACGAAACCGAAGAGGGCTGTCTGTCACTTGACGGGGAGCGCAAAACAAAGCGTTATAAAACTGTAACCGTAAAATATGCCAACGATAAATTCAAAACGGTTACACGCACTTTCACAAATTTTACGGCACAGATAATTCAGCACGAAATAGACCATTGCAACGGAATTTTAATATAAAGCAGTCTATAAAATGTATATTTACAGTTATATTTTAATTTTATGATTATTAAGCATTAAAATATCTATATACCGTTTAATTGTTATAAAATTGTGCATTATTGTAAAGAATAATTGACATTTAAGTGCAAATATTCATTGACAAAATTCACCTTTTATAGTACAATTTGGGAAAGATATAATAAAGGAGAATGGACAATGAAAAAAAGAATTCTTTCAGCGCTGCTTTCCGCAACATTGGTTGTGGCAAGCGTTTCTTCAATCACTGCTATGGCGGCAGGTGATACTGTAAACGGTACTACTTATGAGTATAATACTTTTACCGCTAACAAAATCACACATCCGGAAAACGGTTTAAAAGCTCCGGACGGTATTGTTGATTACATTGGCAACAGCACAGTTACCGATGAGATTACAGGCGTGGGTGACCGTGCACAGAACTATGCGTGGTCTGCTATCGGTCACGGTGATTGGGTATATATCGGTACTTGCCCGAATGCTATGACACAGACACTTAACTTTATGGGTACAGTGCTCGGAAATAAATTTGATAAAGAAGTTATGATAGCTACTCTTAACGCTATGTTTAACGGCGCTTTCTTTACATCGGAAGAGGACGGCGGAGATCCTAAGGGTATTCTTGTTAAGGTAAATACAAAGACAGGCGAAGTAAAACTCCTTATGTCAAAGGCTACAACCGACACAAATGTACAGTTCAGAAATGTTGTAGAGTTAAACGGCAAGTTCTACTTCTGCGGTTCTGTAAACGGTTTGCCGACTGTTTATCAGGTAGATCCTGAAACCGATGAATACAAGAAAGTTTATCAGAGTATCAGTCAGGCAGATTATTATAAGGCTTATCAGATGGGTATAAGCGTTGGTATCAGAGGTATCAGCACTTACGAGAACAAACTTATAATCAGCCTTGTAGGTCTTGAGGGTGCATATATCTGTGAAAGCGACAACCCTGAAGATCCCGATTCATTTAAAGTAATTGCTACTATGGACGATATGTTCAATTATCCTGCTTATCGTTATCAAGACAGCATCTACGGCGGTTCAATTTGGGATATGGCTGCATATAATGATTCTTTGTATGTTTCAATCTGCACAGGCAGACCTGAAAACAAGCCTGATGACAATACAATGCAGTCATTTGCTATCATCAAGGGCGACAGAGATGACAACGGCAAGTGGACATGGACATCTGTTGTAGGCGATCAGGAAAAGGATAACGCAAAATATACTTACGGTATTGACCCTGAAAGAACACGCTCGGGTGCGGCAAACTTTTGCATATACGACGGTTACCTCTATATCGGTGAGTACAATGACGAAGAAATTGCTCTTGAAAAAGTTTTGTTTGACCGGAGCTGCGATTTTGTAAACGCTAACCTTGAGCAGTCCGTAAACCTTTACAGAATGGATGCAGACGAAAACATTGACCTTGTTGTAGGCGATGCGGACAAGATGTTCCCTGACGGCAGTATTACAGATTTAGGTTCGGGCTTTGACCGCAACGAAAACCAGTATATCTGGAGAATGCAGGTTTATGATGATAAACTTTATGTAGGCACATTTGATACAAGCTCACTCCTTGAGCCTATCGGTCAGCTTACAAACGGCGACCTTCTTAAAATGACAGACGAAGAGTGGCAGTCACAGATTGAGTATATAAAGGTGCTTGCAGAACTTATTCTCAATAAATACAAAAAACCGCATCTGCCTGTAACTGCTCCGGCAGCATTTTCTGTTTCAAGAAACGATGCAAGAGATATGGCAAAGAGTGTAAATAACGCAGGCAGAATCAGCAAAGCAACTGCTGCAAGGGCAGAAGATGTTATTGAGCTTGCCAATGAAGTGGAAAACGCTGTTGACGAAAAAGCAAGCAAAGAGTTTATTGCTACTTACAAAGAATTTGCAGATGCTTCTGATGATATTTCAAGTGTAATCGGCGACTTAAGTGATAAAATCTTTACAGAAGAAAACATTGCGAAAATGATTTCTTTTGTTGAGTGTGCGGCTTACTTAAGCACATCTGAAAGAGGCTTTGACCTTTACACACTTGACAGCGACCTTAATGTAGAAACTGTTACAACAAACGGTTTTGGTGATCCGTATAACCACGGCTGCCGTACTTTTGCCGTAACAGATGACAGCCTTGTTGTAGGTACAGCAAACCCATTCTACGGTACACAGGTTTGGACTCTTGCAGAGAGTAAGTCGGATGTTGATTACGATATTAACAGCGACGGCAAAGTTGATGTAAACGATGCAACATATATACAGCATGTTGTTGCAGGTTCTGCAGAAAAGCCCGATAACTTTGATTCAAAGGCCGACTTCAATAAAGACGGCAAGGTTGATGTAACAGATATTACAGCATATCAGATTTACCTTGCAAAAAACAATAATTAAGACTGAATTTAACTGTCGGTTATAACAATTTACCGCTCTACAATTTTTTTGTAGGGCGGTTTTCTTATGCTTTTTGCTGTGATATAATAAAAATAGAATTTACTTAGTGTTGGGCAATATTCAGAGGTCCTTTATAGGAAATTGGGGTAAATTATGGTTTAGCAAACCTTTTGTGCCAAGCAATTATAAAAGTTAGTCAACCTTTTCAAAGGCTTGACCTAAATTTTAAAATTATTTAGCTTACATTTAGAACAAAAGCTAAAAGAGCGTGATTTTTATGTCAGATTGGAATTCAAATCAATATATGAAGTTTAAAAACGAGCGTACACAACCGTCTGTTGATCTGATAAACAGAATATCTTACCTTGACCCGTAGAATATTCTTGGCATCGGCTGCGGTTCGGGAAACAGAACCTTTGTGCTTAAAAACCGTTTTAAAGACGCAGATATTATCGGTGTGGATTATTCGGAAAATATGCTTGAAAAGGCAAAGAATAAGTTATCCCGATATGACTTTTGAAAAATGCAATGTTACGAGTGGGCTTGAAAATGAGCCGACCCCAAAAAGTTAGACTCTATGAATTCATTGACTTCTGTATAAGCGTTATCCTGATTTTTATGGGCGTTATGAAAGTTTTATAAAATTTCTTGCAAAATTGAATATCTATATACTTTGTGCTTGAATTTGGCTATGATAAGAAAATTTTAAATTTCGGCTGATTTTTTGCAAAAATCTATTGACAAAGGGTAAAAATAACGCTATAATTCAAGTTGTAAAGTAAAGTTTCCGGAAAACTTCTTATTTTAATTTAATTTAAAAATGAATAATCAAGAACAAAGAGGTTCACTTTATCTTTGAAGAATTTGCAATTTAAATTTATTTTCCTGCAAATTTCAAAGATATGGTGAACCTTGTTTTTATTCAGTCGGTTTATGTGGAGGTTTTAAAATGGATGCAGGAAATATAGCTTTTATGCTTATCTGCTCGGCTTTGGTGTTCCTTATGACTCCCGGCCTTGCAATGTTTTACGGCGGACTTGTTCGCAAAAAGAATGTAGTAAACACAATGATGACTTCAATTTTCATCATCGGTACAGGCATTGTAATGTGGGTGCTTTTCGGCTATTCACTTTCATTTGCTCCAAGCTCAAACGGAATTATCGGCGACCTTAGTTGGATAGGACTTGAGGGTGTATCTCTCACAGAGGGTTACATAGACGGTGCGGCTATTCCTAATATGGTATTCTGCGGATTTCAGATGATGTTTGCAATTATTACTCCTGCTCTTATTACAGGTGCTGTTGCGGGCAGAATGAAGTTTAAATCACTTTTCGTATTTATCATTCTTTGGTCTTTAATTGTTTATTATCCTCTTGCTCATATGGTATGGGCAGACGGCGGACTTCTCGGTCTTGACGGTATCGGTGCTCTTGATTTTGCCGGCGGTGATGTTGTTCACATCAGTTCGGGTGTATCAGCTCTTGTCCTTTGTATTATCCTCGGCAAACGCCACGATTACGAACACGCTAACTACAGAATCCACAATATTCCTACAGTAGTTTTAGGTGCTTCACTTCTTATGTTCGGTTGGTTCGGCTTTAATGCAGGTTCTGCACTTGAGGCAAACGGACTTTCTGCACACGCATTTATGACAACAGCCGTTTCTGCGGCAGCCGCAATCCTTTCTTGGATGCTTTGCGATGTAATTAAAAACAAAAAGCCTACACTTATCGGTGCAAGCACAGGTATGGTTGCAGGTCTTGTAGGCATTACTCCGGGCGCAGGTTTTGTTCCGATTTGGGCGGCAGTAATTATAGGTCTTACAACAAGCCCTGTTTGCTACCTTATGATTTCATTCGGTAAAAAGAAATTCGGCTTTGACGACGCACTCGACGCATTCAGCTGTCACGGTACAGGCGGTATCTGGGGCGGACTTCTTACAGGTGTGTTCTCAAGCACAGCTATTAACGCAGACGCAGGCAACGGACTTATCTACGGTGAGTTTGCTCAGTTCGGCGCACAGGCTTTAGGTATTGTAATTACACTTGTAATTGCAGTTGCAGGTACACTTATCTGTTACGGCTTAACAAGAATTATTACAGGTAAAATCAGAGTAAGCAAGCGTGACGAAATGCTCGGACTTGATATTACACAGCACGGTGAATCTGCTTACCCGTCATTTAACGGTCTTGATAATTAACGGAGGATTAACATATGGATAACAATAACGAAGTTCAGCTTATTAAAATAGAGGCTGTTGTAAGAGAGGAAATGTTCCTCGATGTAAAAAAAGCGTTAATGGATATAGGCGTAAACGGAATCACAGCCTATCAGGTTGTAGGCTGCGGTATTCAAAGAGGTATGTCCGAATATGTAAGAGGTCAAAAAGTAGATGTGCAGGTATTGCCTAAAATCAAGTTTGAAATAGTTGTTTCATCAGAAGAATGGGAAGCAAAAACCATAGAAGCTATTAAAAAGACTGCGTTTACAGGCAATCCGGGTGACGGTAAAATCTTTACTTACTACTTAAAGCAGGCGGTAAAAATCCGTACAGGCGAAACCGGCTACGATGCAATTCAAACTCCTAATTTTGACGATTAATAAAAGTAAGTTATGTTGGTTTAAAAATCTTTCTAATTTATATTTTCCAAATAAAAGTGCGGTAACTGCGGTTATTGCGCTTTTGTTTTTGTAAAAATTTTAAAATCGTTAAATACACCGAAAAAATATTATTGAAAAATCGGCAAACATCATAGCAAAGTCCTGTTTATTACCCAGCCGGTACTGTATAATTTAATTATAACAAACCTAAATTGCCAAAGTGAAGTTCGGATTTTTGAGGGAAAAACGAGAAATACCACGGGTTCACCTTGACAAAAGAGTATGGTAAAATGAAAACGGTTACTGTCTGCGGAAAGCAGGAAAATATGAGTCGTTTATCATTGTCTGAAAGGATAGTTATTGAATGTGGAATTTACCGAAAATTAAGTTTAGGAACTTCACTTTGTCATTTAAGCTAATTATAACAAAGCCCCAAATAAACTTAAGGAGTTGTACAAATGCCTGACGCTGATTTATATGTTAATGTCTGCATTTTCGTAATTATAAGCTACGCTATGCGTTATCCCGTAAAGTCAATATTGTTCAAAAAGCCCCAATCTCAACAAAAAAATAAGAAACGAAATGCGGCAACAAGGCATACATCACGCAGAAAAGCTGCGTAAAAAATAACAAGACAGCTTAGTATATAGGCTGTCTTGTTTGTGCTTATTCAGTTGTTTTTTGCTTACGGGCAACTGCCTCGCAAAGTGCAATAAAAATAATAAAAAGCGGTGTTGTAATCGGTTGAGCAAGGTTTACCACAGCCTGCACGGCATAGCTGATAACAGATACCGCAAAAGCAATTGCAATCGGATTTTTACTTGCGGATTTAATCGCACCTTTCAGCGCTCCGAAAATTATCGAAAGGTAAGAAGCAAGTCCGAAAATTCCCGTAGTAATAAGGTAATTTATGTATTCGTTGTGAGCACAGTTTGTGGAGCTGTCACCGTAATGTTTAAGCCCCTCAAAATACGGTTCAAACACTGTGGCAAAGGTGTCAGGTCCGCATCCGAAAAGTTTGTTGTAAAGAGAAAAATCTCCGAATATATAGAAAGACCTTATCCACATATAGCCACGGTGAGTACCCCAGCTGTCATTAAATCTCAAAAAACTTTTCAAAAAGCCGATATTTGTTTTTGTGTCAATTACGCTGAAATAATATACGGCAAAAAGCATTGCAATAATGCAGGCAACAAATATACTGCCGATTATAATAGGAACGGCAAGCGGTAAAGTCTTGTCGGGAGTTTTGCTGTCTGCAAAAAATAAAATTGCGGTAATTATTGCGAACAATGCAATTGCCGCCCATATGATTTTTGAGTAAACAAGCAGACTTTGAAATTCCGAGATACCTTTTGATTTGTCACCCATAAAAAAGGAAAATAAACGAAGAATTTTGCCGCTTAACAGCATAATTGTTGTTGCGAGGAAAAATCTTTTAAGTCTTGCAACGCTGCGTGAAAACCATATTAAAAGCACGGCAAAAACAGTACCAAGGCCAAGTATACCCGAGTAGCTGTCGGCTGTCATAAGAGCCATATAACCGAATGCGGACGAAATATGATAAACGATACGGTGATTACGATTTTTGCTTATAACCGAAAAAGCGACGGTTACGGGCATAACAATGCAGATGAAACTTGACATAAGGTTTTTGTTGCCAATTGTGGAGGTAAAGTTTGTGATTGTCTGCTCATCTGTAAGGCTTGCAAACATTCCAAGCGGATCTATGTAAAAACAGTTGAGAATATCAAGCAGATATATTGCAATTGAACAACCTGCAAGGGTAACAAAGACATAGTTTTTAAAACAAAAAAATCTGGTAATTAAAAAATAAACCACCGCATAAAAAATCATCAGCAATAAACCGTTGTTTCTTCCGCTAAGACCCAAGAAAGCATCGGCAGGATCTTGAGAAAAAACAGTGGATACGGTGCATACCAAAATGAATGCACCAAATGCATAGTCCGTAAACGATAACTTTTTGTACCAAGGCACGGATTCGGCTTTGTCTTTTGTTCCGCTTTGCGAATCGGAATTAGTGATTGCAACAGCGCCAATCATCAAAACAAGCACCGCAGTGACAACAAGAAAAAAATAATATTTGTCGTGTCTTATATTATAGTAGTAATCCGTGTAAAATAGGGGAAAGAGCGTAAACATCGCAAGCAAAAAGAAGTTGACAAACTTGCTTTTTACAGAATATTTATCCTCGTTTAACCCGTTTGAGATTTTTAGTTTTGTATTGTCAGACATATAAAACCGCCCTTCAAAGTAATATATTTAATCAGTGTAATCATATTTTATACCCCATAACAGCGTATGTCAATTAAAGAAAAATAAAAATCACGAAAGTTTCAAAAAAATTAAAAATAATTGTTGACAAATCAAATTTTATGTTATATAATAATGAAGCTGACTTGTTGAGGCGACAAGAATTAAATAATTTCGAGGTGTAGCTCAGTTTGGTAGAGTGCTTGGTTTGGGACCAAGATGCCGCAGGTTCAAGTCCTGTCACCTCGACCATAGAAAAATCGCACTATTAAGCCATTTTCAGGCGTTTTAGTGCGGTTTGTTGTTTTTTATTATCCACTTAAAACTATGTAAAAAGGTATAAAAAATTGCAAACAGGTGGCTCAAAAAATTATGCTCCGAGAAAAAATCAAGCTTCTCGGAGCATTTTTTTGCGAAAAAAATTGCACAAACTTTTAGCTTACATTTGGGCAAGGTAACTATCAAGTTTTGATACATTAGTCTTTTTCTTTTGTTGAACAAAATGTGTATATATGTTCATCGTTGTTTCGGGCTTGCTGTGGCCAAGTTGATGTTGCACATAAAGTACATCGTAACCAGCATAAAACAAGTTCGTTGCGTGAGTATGTCTTAAATAATGAGCTGTAAAAGGCTGTATAATCTGCGGAACACCGTTAGGGTCGTATTTACTGCGTTAAGCACCCTTGCATTTGATTGCATAGGTGCTTTTATTTTACCCCGCCGTTGGTTTATACGGCTGAATTTCTACCGCAGGCAAAGCGGCAAGGCAGGGCGGTTGCCCTGATTGTGCAAAATATATCGGCAAGGTGTTTATTGATGATGTGTATTCAAACGGCAAAAAATCGGACGGTGATTATCCGCTGCTTTCAACCGCCATAGCGGAGGGGCTTTTTCACCCACGCTGTAAGGACAGCACAAGCACCCACTACCCAGAACTTGATGATTTGAGCGGACCTCTCTCCGATGACGAGCTTGCAGAGCTTGACCGCCAAAGAGGACTTGAAGTACAGCAACAGCACGCAGAAAAGCAAGCCGAACGCTTTGACCGCAGGGCAAAATACAGCCTTGACGAGGATAACAAGAAGTTTGCTAAAGCAAGAGCAGACGAGTGGCACGATAGGGCGGATAGGCTTGAAGAGCAAAACAAAAATTCTGTTCATAAAATATCTGATACTCAAGAGCAAAAGTTTTTGACTGACACAGAAATTGAAAAATCTGACAGCAGTACAGAAAATACAAACAGAAGTGTTGAAAATTCCGAAAATAATGATATAATAGAATTTGAAAAGGGTGTTACGCAAGCTGTTCAAGAAAATTTTACCAATGAATTTGAAAAAATGCAGGACAAATTCGGCAAGATAACAACCATTTCAAGAGTTGGAGTGCTTAATTCCAAAACTTCATCAGATTACGGTGCATTTTATGACAATTCAGGAGAACTTTTGCTAAGATTTGCAAACAAGAAAAACGCACTGCCTAAGCACGCACAAAAGGCACAAGAAATGAAAAAATCAGGTGAATGGTCTTCTGCTCACTCTTTGCATACTTTTAGACACGAAATAGGTCATGCAATACAGCTTGAACACAGATTAAATGACCCATTGTGGGATGATAAACTTGAGCAAATAAGTAAAATAATGGATGGTTTAAATGAACCGATAGATATTGATATAAAAAAATATTCGGTATCAAGATATTCCATGACTAACATAGATGATTTTATTTCCGAATGTATTGCTGAGAGTATGACTAAGAAATCAAGAGCTACAGCGAAGGAAGTTGTAAATATAATAATTGGAGTTGATTAAATGACTGACACTTTTGCAAAATTTTACAAGTGGATGACGCCCTTAAAAAACGGATATAGAAGTATTAAGGATGACGCTCCAAACGAAATTAAGAAAGAGGCTAAAAAAGCCGATGAAGAATATTTCAAAAAAACAGGCAGACATATGCTTCAAATCGACTATTAACTAACCGCTCCTTGTGAGCGGTTTTCGCATTAGAAAGGTGTATTTATGGATGAGAATTTTAAGATTATATATGAAATACTTAAGAAATTAGAAAACAGTATGGATATATCTGAATTTGATAACTCAATATTAAGTTACAAATCGTTGGAAATATCTAAACCAAAATGGTGTAGAATAATAAAAATGCTTTTTGACAGCGGATATATAACAGGAGTGAATGTGTGGGAGTCTTATGATTGTTCCTATCCGCAAGTTGAATTGACAAGACCCGAAATCACTTTAAAAGGTCTTGAGTATTTGCGAGAAAACTCTATTATGCAAAGAATGTATAAAGCTGCAAAGGGAATAAAAGAAATTACACCAGGTTTATAAGTTTATTATTAGCACTTAATCAATCGGATTGAGTGCTTTTTTTGATACCCAAAATCAGAAAGGCGGTGACAGAATGAAAGTAAAGGTAGTAACGGCATTTAATGATAGGCAGAACGGATATGTAACCCGTCCTGTAAATGAAGTTTTTGAATGCTCCGAGAGCAGAGCAAAAGACCTACAAATCGCTTTATTATCAAAAAGATGAGATGAACAAAGTCCGTATTCTGGGTAAAGCAGTAGGTTTTTACAGTAATGTGTTGTAATATTTTTTATACTCGATTATATCAACAAAAATAATCGGTAATCACTGATTAAAAAAAATTATTAATTATAAGAAAGAAAACCAAATACTTTGACAACAAAACGGTAAAATCAACGCAATATTGTAAAACAAAATTAATTATGCCTACACAATTCGACATACCATTTTTTGGTAATGTGATATTATAATGTCACAGGGACAAACCCCTGATGCTTAAAAGACACGGGATGGTAAGGTTGACTTTTTTATTTAACAATGATAACAAAATCACTGAAATACCAATAATAAGAATACGACCTAACAAGGCTCAGCCTCGAAAACAATTTGACGAAGCCTCTCTTACATCATTATCGCAGTCCATAACAGAAAACGGTATCTTGCAGCCGCTGACTGTCAGAAGGGCAAGTCAAAGTGAATATGAGCTGATTGCCGGTGAACGCCGTCTTCGTGCGTCGGTTATGGCAGGACTTAAAAAAGTGCCGTGCATAATCGTTAAGTGTTCTGACAAAGAGTCTGCGATCTTTGCTCTCCTTGAAAATCTACAGCGCAGCGACCTCGGCGTGTTCGAGGAAGCTCGCGGGATTTCAAGACTTATACGAAGATTCGGACTTACTCAGGAAGAGGCGGCTCAAAGGCTTGGCAAAACTCAATCTACCATAGCCAACAAACTCCGACTTTTGAGGCTTACATACGAAGAACAGGAGCTTATTATTTCGGCAGGTCTTACGGAGCGCCATGCCAGGGCATTACTCCGAATAGAAGACGAGGGCAAAAGGCGAGAAGTCCTAAGCAAGGTAATAGCTCTTAATCTTAACACTCAACAGACCGACAATCTTGTAGGCGAAGTCTTGAATGACTGCCCAAAGCATATTAAAAGTATGGGACAAAGCAAAGCGGTGATAAAAGATGTGCGTATTTTTGTAAACACCATCAACAAAGCGGTAGATACAATGCGCCTTGCAGGTATTGATGCCAAAGCAGTCAAAAGTGAAAACAACAACTATATCGAATACACAATTAAAATTCCCAAAAAAACCGCAAGCGATAATAAATCCGCTTAAATTTACTAACAAGAGGGTGCGAAAGCATCCGTTCCACTCATACCCATTTCCTTATCTAAACCCCTTGCAAACAGCCGTACAGTGTAAAAAACTGTACGGTTGTTTGCGTTCGCAATTAATAATTTTTTGCCGTTTCGTTCAAGCCGCCGAACATCAGGCTGTTCGGCTACAGAAAAATTTTGTTAGCAGACAGTATCGTTGGCTTTGCCCACACCCACAACTTTTGAAAGGGTTGACCAAACTTTTTATAATCGTAACGGACAAGGTATGAAAATTTTGACATTATTATAAGTCGGTGTTAAAATAAAATTACATTATAATGAAAAGGAATGATTTGTATGTCTAAGGGAGATATTGCAAAGCAAAATTTTATGAACGGTTACAATTGTTCTCAAGCGGTTCTGCTTGCATTTTGCGAGGATTTTGGACTTGAAAAAGAAACAGCATTAAAAATTTCCGAACCGTTCGGCGGCGGTATGGGCAGAATGAGAGAAGTTTGCGGTACTGTTACAGGTATGTTTATGGTGATAGGTCTTGCAATGGGTAATGACAATTCTAAAGACAATACCACAAAGAAAAATGTTTATAAATCGGTTCAGGAGCTTGCCGCAAAGTTTAAAGAAGACAACGGCTCTATTATTTGCAGAGAACTTTTGGGTCTTCAAAAAGCCAATAAAGAAAGCTATGTGCCGTCAGAACGCACCAACGAATACTATAAAAAGCGTCCTTGTCCGGAGCTTTGCAAGTATGCGGCAGATATTCTTGAAGAATATCTTAAGAAAGAAAACCTCATATAAACAACTGTTATTATATAAAATATATGATTTTGTGAATTGTCAACCAAAATTCAATTGCAGGTTGACAATTCTGTAAAACCGCGTTATAATATTGTCAACTTAATAAACCAAATAGGTTGACGATAAGGAGAAAGAACAATGTTAGAGGTAAAATCAAAGGCAACATCAAAAAGCAAAGCCGCTTTGCTTGATTTAGTATTTGTGGCACTCTTTGCCGCTGTAATGACAGTTTGTGCGCAAATTCAGATTCCGTTCGGAGAAGTTCCGTTTACACTTCAAACTCTCGGTGTATTTATTGCAGCGTCATTACTCGGTTGGAAAAGAGGTACACTCAGTGTTATAGTTTATGTACTTCTCGGTCTTGCCGGTGTTCCTGTGTTTGCAGGTTTCAGCGGAGGTATAGGTGTACTTTTCGGACCGACAGGCGGATATATTATCGGCTTTATTTTTACAGCTTTAATTGTAGGTCTTATGACAGAAAAACTCGGCAAAAAACTTTGGGTTGAAATTGTTTCTATGATTTTGGGCCTTGCTGTTTGTTATGCATTCGGCACAGTATGGTTTATGTTCCAAATGAAAATGGGACTTGTTGAGTCACTTTTACTGTGCGTAGTTCCTTATCTTATTGCTGACGCACTCAAAATTGCATTTTCAGCTGTATTGGTAAATCGTCTTGACAAAGTTATCAAGCTTTAATCTGCGACCGCACCACAGCCTTTGCATACAATTTTTTGTAGGAAAAGGCTACAGCAGTGATTTTGTGCAGAATATGACAAATGTAATTGAATATCTGAATAAAGAAAATCCGCTGATTACCTTAACGGGCAGTTGTAATGATGTTCTTTGCAGTAAATGCCCGAATAATAAATCACAGCTTTGTGCCGATAATGATAAAGTGGCAAGTTTTGACAATGCTTGTCTGAAAGAATATAATTTAAAAATCGGTGACGAAATCGAGTGGCTTGCGCTTAAAGATATGGCAAAAAGCAGGATAATTTCACAAGGAAAACTTAGTGAAGTCTGCAAAAATTGTCAGTGGAAATGTTACGATATTTAATAAGCTTACAACATCCCCATATAAAAAATCCCTGTTCAGCGCTGAACAGGGATTTTTGCTGTCTGTTAATTTTTGTTGAGTTGAGAGTAAAAGATTATTGTTTAGAAGAATGCTTCGCCAATCAATTATAAAAGTTTGGTCAACCTTTTCAAAAATAAATAATTCTGTTTTAATGGCTGTCGCCTGTTTTTTTCAAACTAAGTGCAAGCACGCAAACAGCGTGGCTGTTTGCGCCTGATAAATTGCAATATCGGAAGATATTATGGGTGCTGCCCAAACCCGCAAGCCTTTAAAAAGGCTTGACCTAAATTTTATTAAACCGTCTTTTTATTAGCTTTTGCGGTAAGTTTTTCAATTTCTATCACAAAAACATCTGTGCGTTCAAATGCGCCTTTTATATGGTTTTCACCGTCTTCCGCAAATTCGGGAGAGTATTTTTGCACCAGAAGCCGCAGTGCTTTTTCTTTTTCGGTAACCGTTTTTGACGCATAACCAAAGGCAATGGCACTTTCATAACCTGTTGTGAATTTTTCGGAAATAACATCTGATTTTGTAACGACAGTAAACGAAACTTTGCCCGAAAATCTTAGGTTATCCTGTTTGTGACCGACATTTTTGGCACAGTGAAAGTAGATTTTGCCGTCATCGTAAGCGTAGTTTACGGGTACACCGTACGGATAGCCGTCTGCGCCGATGGTAGAAAGCACACCGAAGCTGCCCGATTTCAGAATTTCTAAGGTGGCATTTTCGTCAACTGCTCTGTCTTTTCTGCGGATTTCATAGTCTTTCATATTAATCAACTCCAAGATTGTTCATTACCATACCTGTAATCATTTTTGGATAGAAATATGTGGATTTCTGCGGCATTTTTTCTCCTGCGGCGGCAACATCACGAATTTCGGTAACTCTTGTAGGGTTGAGTACAAATGAGCATTGGAACTCGCCTTTGTCAACTCCGTCAATTGCCTCTGTAAAGAATTTTGTGTATGTAAGGTTAATCTGTTTTGCCATATTTTCCTTGTCAATTCCAAAGATTTTTTCAAGAATAAGTGTATGGAGAACAGAAACATCAAGCGACTGTGACGCCTTGCTTACATCGAGGAGCATTTGGCTCATAAAGTCGATATTTTTGAGTGTCAGCAAGAACCATTCGCCCTTGCCGCAATAGAAACCGAATGCTTTTTTGCCCTCGTCATAGAGTTTTTTCAAATCTTCCTCCATGGTGTCCGTGCCTTCTTTTTCGTCTATGTAGAAGAATTCGGAGCACTTTTCGAGTACCGCCTCTTTGTCAAAGTTCGGTAAATCTCTCACAAGGCGGTGGGTAGGGAATACCACAAGTCCCGGATGCTCCATATCTACGAGGTAAATCATCTGGAAGTCCTGCGGATCGCCCGGCTTTGAAATGCCGTTTTCTCTGCAATAATTTCTGTAATTGAGAGCGGTTTCGTATCTGTGGTGACCGTCGGCAATATATAGTTTTCTGTCTGCAAAATCGGCAACAAGCTTCGCAATGATTTCTTCGTCGGTTTCAATCCAAAGGCGATGTGTAACACCTGTTTCGTCTGTAAATTCAAGGTCGGCTTTTGCCTTTGACTGCTCATCAATGGTAGCGAGAGTTGTATGTTTTTCGTCCATATAGAGAGCGTAAATCTGACTGAAATTGCAGTTTGTTGCTTTCATAAGATTTAAACGGTCTTCTTTAGCCTTTGAAAGGGTAAATTCGTGCGGTAAGATAATGCCTTTTGAAAATTCTTCAAGCTGAACTCTCGCAATAATTCCCTTTATGCTTTTGCGTGTGTTTCCAACGGAAAATTCTTCCTCGTAAATATAGATAGCAGGCTTATCTTCAATTTTCAAAATGCCTTTATCCTGCCACATTTTTAAAATATCGCTTGCGCAAGCGTAAGGATTTTCACCCTCTTTTGGCAATTCAAGACGAATAATGTTGTATTCGTTTTCTTTAATAAAAGCGAGTCTTTCTTGCTCGCTGATTATGTCGTACGGAGGACAGCAAAGAGAGGAAATTTCGCCTGCCTTTGCGGTGTTGTATCTCATACCTTTGAATGCTTTAATAACTGCCATAGCCGTTACCTCCAATTGAATTAATAAAATTCCCGAACAAGGAATATAAAATTATAAGAATTATAAGTAAAAATAATACTATCATATATATTGTACCACGAATATGTAGGAATTTCAATAAATTTGTTGTAAAAAGCAGTGCTTTTATATACTTTTTGAATAATACAGAAACAAAAATTCTTATAAAATTAAATGAAAAGATTGACAATACAGATATAATATGATATAATATCACTTGCGTAAAATAAATATGCGCCAATAGCTCAGTTGGTTAGAGCTACCGGCTCATAACCGGTCGGTCCGGGGTTCGAGTCCCTGTTGGCGCACCAAGCAAAAACCGCATTAGAAAACTGTTTTTCAGCTTTTTAATGCGGTTGTTTTTATATCGTGATACACAGAAATACAAGGAAAAACAGTGTACTACAGAAAAAATGCATTGCAATAAATTAAAAAAAAGGCTTGACTTTTGAGTTCTGAAAGAACATGATATAATTACACTCAATAGAGGTGAACAAAGACGAATAGACTGCAAGCGTCAGAAAGGAGATTAAAATGAAAGAAGATATGACAAGACTTGAGATACTTACTTTATTGCTATCTATCAAAGCGTTGCTTGACAGTGATAATATTGATAAAGCAAAAGAGTTAATTGATGAAGTAATTGCCGAGGCAAAAAGAACAAGCTCTGACGATTAAATCAGAGCCTTATATTTAATATCAAGAGAAAGGAAGTTATATTTACGGCTTATATTAAAAAAACAGATAACCCCAAAATGGGTAGACCGAGTGAAAATCTTACTCATGATATAAAAGTTAGGGTTGATGATGAATTAAATTCTCAAATTGAAAAATACGCAGTCAAATGCACTCTTTCAAAAGCGGCTGCAATAAGAGAGATTTTATCATCATTTTTTGCACAAAACTAAAAGGTACTATTCTGAATATCTGGGTAACAATAATAAATTATGGTTTAACAAATTGATTTGCCAATCAATTATAAAAGTTTGGTCGACCTTTTCAAAGGTCGTGGGTGTGGGCAAAGCCCACAAATACTTTCCGTTTATGCAATCTAAGGATAGCCAAACAGCAGCATTCTGTTTGCGCCAGATAAATTGTTATATCGGAAGATTTTATGGGCGCTGCCCAAACCCGCAATTTTTGAAAAAATTGAGTAAACTTTTTTGTTTTTGGGAGGATAATTTAGCGTTAGCTAAATTTCAATGCCCGACCGACACTCCGCCAAACCATAATTCATCCTAACTTTTGATAAAGAGCCCAAAAAGAAATGCAGATAGGGAAGATCCCTGTCTGCATTTCCGATTATAAAGAGGTCGGACAAAAATGACCTTAATATAAAATTAATTTAAAAACTGAAAAATTTACCTAATCAGTTGTTATTTTTCAACTGTTTCAACTTTTTCTTCAGCTTTAGTTTCCTTAGTTTCTTCCTTTTCTTCGACTACAGGCTTTTCATCGACTTTTTCTTCTGCCTTGCTTTCAGCTTTTGCGGCTTTTTCAGCCTTCGCTTTCTTAAGAGCGGCAGCCTTGCGGTTTGTAGTCTTTTCCTTCTTTGGCTTTTCGGGTGCAGGAAGTTCCTTGTCAAGCTCAATGTAGATTACAGAAAGCGGTGCAAGCGTAATGTTGATTGAGTACGGAAGATCGTGATCGGCTGCATCCTGTGCCTTTAATTCGCCCTCGTTTACGATACCGCAACCGCCGAATTCCTCTGCCTCGGAGTTGAGAACTTCTTTATAGATACCAAACTTCGGAACACCGATTTTGTAGTTCTCACGGAGCATTGGCTGGAAGTTACATACAACAATAACTTCGCTTCCGTCATAAGCAATTCTTCTGAAAGAAATAATGCTATGCTTGTAATCGTCGAGCGCAATCCACTGAAAACCGTTCCAGTCGTAGTCGTTTTCGTGCATTGCAGGTGTATCGCAATAGAATTTATTTGCTGTAGCAAAGAAGTGATTAAGCTGACGGTGCTTTTCGTAGCCGAGCAAGTTCCACTGGAGCTGTTCGGTAGAATTCCACTCGTCAAACTGTCCGAGCTCACTGCCCATAAACATAAGTTTTTTACCGGGATGAGCAAGCATATAAGCAAGGAATCCTCTTACGCCCGCAAACTTGTTGTCATACAGACCCGGCATTTTGTTGATAAGCGAGCCTTTGCCGTAAACAACTTCATCATGAGAGATAGGGAGCATAAAGCTTTCGCTGAATGCGTAAACCATACTGAATGTAAGAGTATCGTGGTGATAATTTCTGTAAAGCGGGTCAAGGCTGATGTATGAGAGCATATCGTTCATCCAACCCATATTCCACTTGTAGTCAAATCCAAGTCCCATATCCTTTGGCGGGAAACCGGTAACATTCGGCCATGCTGTGCTCTCTTCGGCAATCATCATAGCTTCCGGGTGGAACATATGCACAACAGTGTTAAGCTTCTGTAAGAAATCAACAGCAACAAGATTTTCTCTGCCGCCGTAGATATTTGCAAGCCATTCGCCGTCTTTACGGTTGTAGTCAAGGTAGAGCATAGATGCAACGGCGTCAACTCTGATGCCGTCAATATGATATTGGTCAAGCCAGAACATTGCGGATGAAAGCAAGAAACTTGCTACTTCGTAACGGGCATAGTTAAAGATATATGTACCCCATTCCTTGTGTTCGCCGATTCTCCAATCCTCGTATTCATAACAGCCTGTACCGTCAAATCTGCCAAGACCGTGCTCGTCCTTAGGGAAGTGAGCAGGTACCCAGTCAAGAATAACGCCGATACCTTCCTGATGACATTTGTCAACAAAATACATAAGGTCTTTAGGAGTACCGTAACGGGAAGTTGCCGCAAAGTAACCTGTTACCTGATAGCCCCAGCTGCCGTCAAACGGATATTCTGTAAGAGGCATAAACTCAATGTGAGTGTAGCCCATTTCTTTTACATAAGGAATAAGCTCCTCGGCGAGCTTTTTATAGCTGAATACATTGCCGTCCTCGTATTTTCTCCAAGAACCTGCGTGCATTTCATATACATTGATAGGAGCGTTCTTGTGCGGGTGAGCTTTCTTGTGCTCAAGCCACTCGCTGTCGTTCCATTCATAACCGTGAATTTCATATACACGAGATGCGTTATCAGGTCTTGTCTGGCAATGGAATGCATATGGGTCGGTTTTCATTACCTTTTGCATTGACGGAGTTTCTACGCAATATTTATAGCAAGCATATTCCCATACACCCTCAATAAACAATTCCCATACGCCTGAATTGTCGATTTTATACATATAGTTTGCATCGGGGTTCCAATCGTTGAAATCACCTACAACGGATACGGAAAGTGCGTTTGGTGCCCATACTCTGAACACAACGCCGTCTCTGTCGCCCCAGTTTACAAAATGAGAGCCCATAAATTCATAAGCTGTAACAGATTCGCCCTGCAAAAACTGTTCAAGCGGAGTTCTTTTGTCATTTAAACTAAAAGCCATTTAATATCCTCTTTTCTTTAAGAAATTTGGGAAAAGGGCGCATATTGCTCGTTTTTACAAAAAATAAATCCGCAGTATGCTTTTACAGTGTTTCCCTTGATTTAATTATATGTTTATAGTATAATATATTCTACACAAATATACAAGAGTTAATTTTAATTTTTATGTAAATTATTTTACAAATTATTAAAATTTGTTTATTTTTTCAAAAAAATTTAAGGTGAAATTTTATGGATAAAAGAGTAAAAAATACCACAAAGGCACTCAAGCAGACACTTTTTGATATGCTTGAGCAAATGCCTTTGAGCAAAATTACAGTAACCTCTCTCTGTAAGCAGGCGGGAGTGAACAGAGTTACCTTTTATCACCATTTCGCCGATGTTTACGATATGATTTCTCAAATAGAAATCAGCTATGTTGAAGAATTAAAGGATTACAATTTTAAATTTACGCAGAACGGCAAGGTGAATTTCCTTTGGATTGTGCGCTTTGTAAAGAAGTATTCGGATTTTTACAGAGTGGTTTTCAATAACAATATCCAGACTAAATTACTTGACGAAATGTATGCGGAGCTCAAAAAAGAGTATTGTGCGGCATTTGGCAAAAAGGATATTCCGCAGACCAAACTTGAGTATATGTTTACATTTCTCGAAAGCGGTGCGTCAGGTATTTTAAAAAAGTGGGTAAGAGGCGGAATGGCAGAGAGCGAAGAATATATCGCCGACCTTATAAGCGAAATATTTATCAGTATGCACAGTCATATATAATAGTTGCTCACAGCCGAAAATTATGTTAAAATATGTAGTCAAATGAAAGAAAAAATTACGGATGGTGTATATATGAAAAAAAGATTTCTTGACAGCGGAAAAATTGTAGGCACTCACGGCATAAAAGGCGAATTAAGAATTGACCCGTGGTGCGACAGTCCCGAATTTTTGTGTTGCTTTAAAAAGCTTTATCTTGACGAGCAGGGCAGAGAGAGCATAAAAGTTAAGTCACGCCCTCACAAAAATATTGTGCTTTGCAAGGTTGACGGAATAGATACAATTGAGCAGGCGGATAAAATGAGAGGCAAGACAATTTATATCGACCGAGAGGAGATCGTCCTTGACGAGGGTGTAAACTTTGTTCAGGATTTGCTCGGTCTTGAGGTAAAAGACGCCGACAATGCAACTGTTTACGGCAAAATTACAGATGTTTTGCGCACAGGTGCTAATGATGTTTATGAGATAACAGATGACAACGGCAAAAAATATCTTGCACCCGTTATTGACGAGGTTATTACAGAAACCAATGTTGATGACGGATATGTTCTTATTCGCCCGATGAAAGGAATATTTGACGATGAGGATTGATATAATAACCTTATTCCCCGAGATGTTTACTCCTGTTTTGGGTGACAGTATAATCGGCAGAGCACAAAAAAGCGGTGCGCTTGAAATACATTGTCATCAACTGCGTGACTATGCTTTTGACAAGCACAGACGAGTTGACGATACCCCGTACGGCGGCGGAATGGGAATGTTGATGAAAGCCGAGCCTATAGCGCTTTGCTTTGAGGATATATGCGATAAAATCGGCAAAAGACCGCATTTTGTCTATATGTCGCCGCAGGGAAAAACTCTTACGCAGCAAAGACTTAAGGAAATAGCCGAGATTGAGAATGTCTGCATATTGTGCGGTCATTACGAGGGTGTCGATCAGCGTTTGCTTGATGAATTTATAGACGAGGAAATTTCAATCGGCGACTATGTGCTTACAGGCGGCGAACTTCCTGCAATGGTATTCACGGACGCACTTTCAAGAATGGTGCCGGGTGTACTTTCAAATAATGAATGTTTTACCGAAGAAAGCCATTTTAACGGTTTGCTTGAGTATCCTCAATACACAAAACCGTCGGTATGGAGGGGCAAAGAAGTGCCCGAAGTGCTTTTGAGCGGTCATCATGCAAACATAGCAAAGTGGCAGAAAGAAAAAAGTCTTGAGGTAACCCGTGCAAAGCGCCCGGACTTGCTTGAAAAGATAAAAGAACAGCAATAAGAATTAACAATAATTTAGTGCTGCAAAATAATATTTAGCAATACTTAATATAATTTAATTTCAGTTTTAGTAAAGTTGCACAACAACAGACCAAAATTTTTGGTTGTAAGTGAGTATTAAACCAAAAATTAATTAACTTATTGACCTTTTTTTGAAAAAATACTATAATATTTATTAAAAGATTGCAAAATGCAGTCGGATTACAAAACGGGTTAAATTATATGGCAAGAGAGGGATTTTAAAATGTATGTTAAGGAAGTATTAGTACAGAACAAGGCAGGCTTACATGCTCGCCCAGCTACATTTTTCATTCAGAAGGCTAACGAATACAAGTCAACTGTATGGGTAGAAAAGGAAGAAAGACGAGTTAATGCAAAGAGCCTTCTCGGCGTATTGTCACTTGGTATTATCGGCGGTACAACCATCAAGGTTATTGCTGACGGTTCAGACGAAACAGAGGCTGTTGACGGTCTTGTTGCTCTCGTTGAGTCAGGTTTTGCTGAATAAGTTAAATAATTTATACTCTTTCAGAATTTAAGGGCGGTTTTCCGCCCTTTTTGTTTTGCCTTTTTAAAGGTTGACCAAACTTTTATAATTGCTTGTCGAAACAATTTGTTAAACCATAGTTTTAAATATTCCAAACATAAAAACAAATCCGATTTACATTATTTTCAAAAAGATTTTTAAAACCTATTGACAAACGGAAACGGTGGTGTTACAATAAACCTACTTTATCGGTAGGAATACTAAGTTTTAGGAGAATTCCCGCTTTTTAAAGTAATATTATTATATATCCGCACACAATGCGGAAATTTAAAATCAGAAGGGTGATAATATGAGCGAAAAGAATGTAAAAGATTTAGGCTTTCAGACAAGAGCCGTGCATACAGGCAACGGTGTTGACGGCGAAACAGGAGCAATTAAGAGGCCTATAACTATGGCAAACAGCTATGAATTGCCCTATGACCCAAGTGACCTTAACTGGAGCAGTGCAGGTAAAAACCTTTATACAAGAAACGGAGGCTCAAACCAGCAGTATCTTCAGGAAAAAGTTGCCTCTCTTGAGGGCGGTGAAGATTGCGTGGTGCTTGCAAGCGGTGTTGCCGCTTTGTCGGGACTGTTCTTTGCTTTACTCAAAAGCGGTGACCATGTAATTTTCTCAAGCGTTACTTATATTGCGGTTTACAGACTTTTAAACGAGCTTTTAAACAATAAATTCGGTGTGGAAACAACAATTGTTGATACCTCCGACCCAGAAAATGTAAGAAAGGCAATCCGCCCGAACACAAAACTTATTCATATAGAAACTCCGGGCAACCCCACACTTACAATTTCGGACATCAAGGCGATTGCAGACATTGCGCACGAAAACAATGCGCTGTTATCTGTTGACAATACATTTGCTTCTCCGTACAACCAAAGACCCGTTGAGCTTGGCGCAGACTTTTCGATTGAAAGCCTTACAAAATATATCAACGGTCACGGTGACGCAATGGGCGGTGCTATTATCGGTAAAAAAGAATACCTCGACATCATCAGAGCACAGTCGCAGATTAACCTCGGTGCAACAATCAGCCCGTTCAATGCTTGGCTTATTATGCGTGGTGCGGTTACTTTACCGCTTAGAATGAAACAGCACAATGAAAATGCACTCAAAGTCGCTAAATATTTAAAGACTGTAAAGGGTGTAAGTTTTGTGGCTTATCCGGGACTTAAAGACCACCCGAACCACGATATTGCCAAAAAGCAGATGACAAACGGTTTCGGCGGTGTGCTTTCGTTCGTACTCAAGGCTGACCATGATACATATAACAGATTTGTAAGCCATTTGAATGTCATAACTTCGGCAGTTTCTCTCGGTCACGATGAAAGCCTTATCGTTTTCCTCGGAGAAAATGACGAAAGACAGTATCTTTATCCCGAAGAATTCCACAACGGCTTTTTCAGATTCAGCGTCGGCATTGAAGATGCAGAAGATATTATTGCAGACCTTGAACAGGCATTTAAGAAGGAAAATTTATTATGATAAGAAAAGCCACGGTGCTTGATTTGCCGGCCGTCAAAGAAATTTACAATTATGCGGTTTTAAACACTACCGCAACCTATGACATAAATCCCAAAGATGACAAATACTTTGTTGATATGTTAAATGAGCATACAGGCAAGTATTTGCTCTCTGTGTATGAGGAAAACGGCAATGTAATCGGTTATGTTGCACTTTCCCGCTACAGTAAAAGAGATGCATACGACATTACAGCAGAGCTTTCGGTATATGTAAAAAACGATTGTCAAAACAGGCACATCGGCACTCAACTTATTGAGTATGCACTTCAAGAGGCGCAAAAGAATAATCGGTTCTTGACTGTGGTTTCGCTTATCACAAGCGAGAACGAGCACAGCATTTATTTACATAAACAGTTCGGATTTGAATTTGGCGGAAGAATTAAAAACGTAGGATTCAAATTTGACAGGCTCTTGGGCGTAGATATTTATTACAAGAATTTCCAATGAGTTTTTAACGGATTGGCGCAGATGTATTGACTTTTATCAATTAATATGGTATTATCAGAACATATAAAACCTATTAGGTTTATAGGACTTCAAGAGAGGAGAGCAACCTTATGACAAAGCTTGTTTCATATGTAAAAAGCTCTATGTGTTGCTGTTGCATGTGCACAATGTGTATGTGTTTATTTCCCATGCTCTCCGACGAAAAGTTTTGACCAGATAAAGTTTTACTGACCGGAGTGCATATGTTCTTCGGTCTTTTTTAATGCTTTTTATTATTCTGTGCATAAAATGTTAAGAGATTAGGAAAAAGGTGAAAAAATGAATTGGGAATTTATTTTTAAATATCTTCCTTTGTACCAAGAGGCAGCTTTGCTCACTTTAAAAATCGGACTTATCGGAATCGCCGTTTCTATTATAATCGGTCTTTTCTGTTCATTGGTTCAGTATTACAAAGTGCCCGTGCTAAGGCAGATTGCAACGGTATATATTGAAATATCCCGTAACACTCCGCTGCTTATTCAGTTGTTTTTTATTTACTATGCGCTGCCAAAGGTTGGCGTGCAGGTAAGCTCTGAAATGGCAGGCTATATCGGTCTTGCTTTCCTGGGCGGAAGCTATATGTCGGAAACTTTCAGGAGCGGACTTGAATCTGTAGATAAAATTCAAACCGAAAGTGCTTTAAGTCTTGGTATGAAGCATCCGCAGATTATGAGATATGTAATACTGCCGCAGGCTTTTTCAACAAGTGTACCGCCGTTTGTGGCAAATGTAATATTCTTGCTTAAAGAAACAAGTGTATTCAGCGCAGTAAGCCTTATGGACCTTATGTTTGTTGCAAAGGACTTAATCGGTCTTTACTACAAAACAACAGAGTGTCTGTTTATGCTTGTTGTGTTCTATCTTATTATACTACTGCCTGTTTCAATACTTGGAAGTGTGCTGGAAAGGAAACTGAGATATGCCGGATTTGGGGATTGATGTTCTTTTTAAGGGAACAAACTTTATACGCCTTTTGGGCGGCTTGTGGACTGCACTTGAAATCAGTCTTATTTCAGTCGGTCTTAGCATACCGCTTGGCATTTTGCTTGGCATTGTAATGACTATACCAAACAAAGCAATAAAAGTTATAACAAAAATTTATCTTGAAATTATCAGAATAATGCCGCAGCTTGTGTTGCTTTTTATAGTGTTCTTCGGTGCAACAAGAACTATGGGAATTAACCTTTCGGGCGAGGTTGCCTCGGTAATAGTGTTTACGCTTTGGGGTACGGCAGAGATGGGCGACTTGGTGCGAGGCTCAATTATCAGTATTCCGAAACACCAGTCGGAAAGCAGTCTTGCGCTCGGACTCAGCAAAGCACAAACCTATTTATATATAATAATTCCGCAGACGGTACGCAGACTTTTGCCGCTTTCAATCAACCTTGTTACAAGAATGATAAAGACTACAAGCCTTATCCTTATGATTGGTGTTGTAGAGGTTATAAAGGTTGCACAACAGATTATTGAGGCAAACCGTGCCACAAGCCCGAACGCAGCGTTCGGTGTGTACCTTGTAGTATTCATTATGTACTTTATAGTTTGCTTCTCAATAAGTATGGTTGCAAAACATCTTGAAAAGAAATGGAGTTGAGGAAATGTCGCAGGAACTGTTAAAAATAGAAAATCTTACAAAGCGTTACGATGATAACACCGTACTTCAAAGCATTAATATGACAGTCCGTCAGGGTGAAGTTGTGGTAATTATCGGCCCAAGCGGCTGTGGCAAGAGTACCTTTTTACGATGTATAAACGGTCTTGAACCTATACAGGAGGGCACAATTTCTTTTGAGGGCGAGTTAATCGACCGCAAAAGCAAAAATATAGCGGAAATTCGCCAGAAAATCGGTATGGTGTTTCAGAATTACGAGCTTTTTCCACACCTTACCGTTATGGATAATATCTTACTTGCCCCCACAAAAGTGCAGAAGAGAAATAAAGAGGAAGTAAAAAAAGAGGCGGAAGAGCTGCTCGAAAAAGTCGGATTAAGCGAAAAGAGCAACAGCTATCCACGACAGCTTTCGGGCGGTCAGAAACAGAGAGTTGCAATTGTAAGAGCCTTGTGTATGCACCCGGACATTTTGCTTTTTGATGAGGTTACAGCCGCACTTGACCCCGAAATGGTAAGGGAAGTGCTTGATGTAATGCTTGGACTTGCAAAGCAGGGAAGAACAATGCTTATTGTAACTCACGAAATGCAGTTTGCCCGTGCGGTTGCCGACAGAATAGTATTTTTTGACGGCGGTCACATTGTGGAAGAGGGTAAACCCGAAGAGTTCTTCACAAATCCAAAGACCGAGAGAGCTAAAAAATTTCTTGATATTTTTGAGTTTGACTCAATAAAATAAATTTTCTTTAAGAAAGAGGAGAGATTATTATGAAAAGAATTACAAAAATCATTTCTGCAATCCTTGCAGTGTTAGTTGTTACAGCGGTGTTTGCAGGCTGCTCAAGTTCAAACGACAATTCAACCGCTAACGGCTTTAGAACACTTGATGAAATCAAATCATCGGGTACAATCAATATCGGCGTATTTTCCGACAAAAACCCATTCGGTTATGTTGACGAAAACGGCGAGTATCAGGGCTACGATGTTTACTTTGCAAACCGACTTGGCGAGGACCTCGGCGTAAAAGTAAACTTTGTTTCAACTGAGGCTGCAAACAGAATCGAATACCTCCAGACAGGTAAGGTAGACCTCATTCTTGCAAACTTTACAGTTACAGACGAGAGAAAAGAAGAGGTTGACTTTGCACTTCCTTATATGAGCGTTTCACTCGGTGTTGTATCTCCGAAGAGCAAAACAATAACAAGCCTTGACAATTGGAACGAAAGCGACAGTATGATTGTAATTTCAGGTACAACTGCCGAAACTTACCTTACAAAGAACTATCCGAACATCAAACTTCAGAAGTATGACGCATATGCACAGGCAAAGACAGCTCTTGAAAACGGCAGCGGCGCAGCTTGGGCAAATGACAATACAGAGGTTATCGCATACGCAAACCAGAACAGTGACTTTGTTGTAGGTATTCCTGAGCTTGGTTCGGCAGATACAATTGCTCCTGCCGTAACAAAGGGCAACGATACACTCCTTAACTGGATTAACGATGAAATTAAAGCGCTCGGTAAAGAAAACTTCTTCCACAAAGATTACGAGGCAACACTCCTCGAAACCTATGGTAAGGATTACGAGAATCAGCTTGTAATCGAGGGCGGCGAGCTTGCTTCTTCAACAAACGATACAGCTAAATAATTTAACTTAATATTCAATAAAACAACGGCAATCGGGATTTAATCCGGCTGCCGTTGTTTGCTTATAGCTTGGTGTTTATTTTTTTTATTGCAATTTTTGTTTTGGTATATGATATAAGCCATATAAAGAAATATATTGTAATAAAAACACTGTAATAAATCAAAATCGAAATTACATTGTGCGGCATCCAATACAGAAAGTAGGCAACAGGAAATGTAGCTGTTGAATAAATCAGTAAATGAGTAATTGTTTGCTTTATTAAACTCCACCTGTCTATTGTCCATATGACCGATGTACCGCCTAAAATTGCGCCGTATATCATACTTATAATTGTTTGAGCTATTACTGCATTTAATTCTGTTCCAAACAATTCAATTGCCTGCGGAACAACAGGGTAAAATTCTCCGTTTCCGATTATAACGGATGTGATTATTGTTATAAAATAACATATAAAAAATCCGACTGCCGCTCCGATTAATCCACGAATTAATAACTGTTTTTTAATACTCATTTTATACACCCAATCTTTCTTTAATTTTTGATACATATCTTCTTGAAACATATGTGCTTTTTCCGCTTTTAAACAGAACATAAACAGTACCTGAAATTTTAAGATTAAATCTGCTGACTTTTTCTAAATTTATAATTTCTGATTTTGAAATCCTTACAAATTTATTATAGTCAAGACTGTTTTCAAGTTCGTATAAACGCTGTGTAACCGTAAATTCTCCTCGATCGGTTACCGCAAAAACTTTACCGTTACTTGCATAAATGTTAATAATGTCATTTTGGTTTATAATCGAAACATCATCTCCGCTTTTACCTGTAACAGTATTTTGTGTAGTACAGGAAAGCTTAGTTATGTATGATTTTATCTCTTCGGTTATTTGGTCGGTGTAAATGACGCATAACGGAGTTTTGTAATTGTTATCTATCTTTAATTCAACTTTCAAATCTTTACCTCCTCAATGTATTATGCTATTAGTTTACAATAATAAAAAATAAAATCAACCGTTTTTTTATATGCGGTTGATTTTATCGTTTAAGCGGTAGTATTCAGTTGTTGAAATTCAGTTTTTAATTTTAAATGTATGTCTGAAAATAAATCTTGCTGTCGGCAGGCTTTACAACTTTAAACGCAAACTCTTTCGCAAAACGGCTTGTTAAGAACTTACTACAACGATTATACAGGTACAAGTATTTGGCGGCTACAGTACAAGTTTTAATACGGTTAAAGGCATTATAGAGGGTGCAAACACTTGATTTGCAAAATAACAATTTAAGAATTCACAAATTTACACCGCCTTGCAGAGTGATTAAGCTTTGCAGGGCGGTATTTTAAAATGGTATTGATGAATATTTAATTGTATGATAAGATAAAAAAGGAGTTGATTTTTATGAGTGACACAATAAATGATTTTTTCGACAGCTTAGAAAAAGAAAATCTTTCCGGTAAAGAAATGAGAGAAAAAATAGATGAGTTTATAAAGCAAAATAATATTGACTATGAAGATTTGGCAGATGAAGAAGATTTAGAAGATTTATATTATTATTTAGATATGACTTTTCAAGCCGAAACCAGGCAAGAAGCAATAAAGTATGCTAAAAAGGCTTTGAAGATTGAGCCTGATAATATTGACGCACAGGTGATAATTGCCGAAAATTCAATATATGATCATATAAAGCTGCTTAACAAGTTTGAAAAGATAAAAAAGGCTGCCGAACAGAAACTTGTTGAGGAACATTTATTAACAGAGGAAAATATAGGGGATTTTTGGCTGTTAACAGAAACCCGACCCTATATGAGATTGCTCTATAATCGTATGCGGTTGTTATTGGATTGCGGAAAAATCGGTATGGCAAAAAATGCTTGCTTGGAAATTTTGGATTTGAACAATGATGATAATTTAGGTGCAAGATTTATTTTAATGCATATTTACGCATATTTTGAAGATGAAAAATCAGCGGTTAAGTTGTTTGAAAGGTATGACTGCCAAAAATCGACGCAATTTTTATTGCCTTTGTCAACTTTATATTATAAGCTTGGAAAAACTCGCAAAGCCACAGCTTATATTAAAGAACTTGTCAATATAAATAAAGATACACACAATTTCTTTAATCGTTTGGTGATAGGCGAAGGTTTGTCAGACCTTGAGTTTGGTATGTACGGTTATCGTGCAAATTCTATTGAAGAACTTGCAATTGATGTTACAGATAATAAGTTTCTTTTTGTAAATTGCGGTGTTTATTTTAAATGGGTATTAAAAACAATTAAGAGTATTGATTAATAAAAGCCTCGCCAAAATCATTTAACTTGGCGAGGTTCTTTTGTACCAAAGCGTGTAAAGCTGTTACTGTCAAGTTTTGAATTTAATAACCCCATATAGTTGTCTGCAAGAATTTTAATATATTTTATTGCAGTACATTAAGCAAAGACCAAATTTTCTTTATGAAGTGTAATAATGTTATTATATTTGTTTAAATATGTGTTTTTATGTCTAACAACATTAAAATGATTTATTTTTCAAAAATTCCTTGACAAATTACGCAAAGTTTGATATAATACATCTTGTCTTGAAAATTAAACAGATATAGGGGTATAGCTCAGTTGGTAGAGCAGCGGTCTCCAAAACCGCGTGCCGAGGGTTCAAGTCCTTCTGCCCCTGCCAATTACAAGTCCTTGAAAATGGCTTAAATAAGCCGTTTTTGAGGATTTTTTCTTTTCTGCTTATGGGCTTTCTAACACCATACCCCTTTGTATTTCTAACACTTTTCTAACACTTCGTATTTTCACTTAATGATAATCATATCCTGCAAGGCGTTAGAAATATCATTTTTGGAAGTTTTGTTTGCGTGCGCATAAAAGTTTAATGTCGTTGCCGGACTGCTGTGACCTAACCAATCTCCGACTTGCACAGCGGAAAAATTCTTATCAAATAAATTACTTGCCGTACTGTGCCGCAAGTCGTGAAGTCTAACCATAGGCAAATCACTTTCTTTGAGTATCTTGTGGAATTGCTTTGTAAGGTAGTTCGGCTGAATAACCTTACCATCTGCCCAAGTGCAAACATAATCACTTTTGAAATAGTAATCACCCATTATGTCGGTTCGTTCTTCTTGTTGCCTTTTCTGCTTCTGCAAAATCTCAAAAACTTTATCCGTCATTGGTAAAGTGCGGTAACTGCTTTCCGTTTTCGGCTTATCTGTGTAACTGCCACCTACATTTTGTTGGAGCGTTTCAGCTACCGTTATTGTTCTTCGGTCAAAATCAATATATTGCCACTTTAAGCCGAGCACTTCACTTCTTCGGAAACCATAAACAGCGGAAAGCTGAACAGGCAACTCTATTACATTCCCCTTAACGAGAATTAACAACTGTTCTAACTGTTTTGGATTTAAAAATTTTGCCTTGTACTTTTCGGATTTTGGAGTTTTTGCAGTGGAAGCCGGGTTGTATAATATCAATTCTCTATTTACCGCATCGGATAGTGCTTTACTGATATTCTGATGATGGTGCTTTATAGTTGTAGGCGATAAGCCAAGTTCTAATCTTGACTTATAATAATCTTCAAGATGTATGGCTTTCAGTTTTTGCAGCGGAATACGCTTGTCCTCAAAATACGGAATTATGTGGTTTTCCATATTCCCCTTATAACTGCGATATGTATTCGGGCGTACTTCTTTTTCGATTGATTTCAACCATCTTTTAAAATATTCCGATAACATAATATCGTTATAGGGAACGGAATATTTTTCAAATTCTGCAATCTGTTCTCGCAAAAACTTTTCTGCCTTCTTTTTGTTTCCCCTAATGGGCAAACCTGTATTTATCCACTTTTGCTTGCGTTTACCTTTTCCATCCTTTAGATTAAGTACAGCATACCATTTACCTGACTTCTCTTGCAGATTGCCTGTAATTGCCATACAATTATCTACTCCTTTCTTTGGCTTACAGTCAATCAATCTGATGGTTTAATTATATCATAGATTGACCGTTGTGTATATTCAAAATTTGATTATGTGGCTGTTTTAAGAAAATCAATTACATTTTCTTTTGGAATAATGTATTTTTTGCCCACCCGTATTGACTTTATCAGTTTGTTTTTTAATAAATCATAAGCCGAGCTTCTACCAATTTTCAACATAGTTTGTAAATCATCCGGAGTAACCACATCAGGGTATTCCGCAAATATTTCTTTATTGTTCATTCTTTACCTCTTTGTTTCACTTTATAATTATGAAGGCACCCACATCACAAAGATGCGAGTGCCTTTGTTTTAGTTATGTTGTTTTTTCATAGCTTTTATCAATGATTGAAATGCTTTCTTATATTCTGCCGATTTTGCTTTGACTTCTTGCAAGACTTCTTCATAATTAGCTTTTACTTTCTTTGCAGCAGCAAGCATTTCTTCATATTGCTTTTTTGTTTCCTCAACACTCTTATTTTGCTGGTATATCCTCATCAGGAATAAGTAATGTTCTTAAATAATAATCTTGCCGTTCATTTATTAAGACGAATTTCTTCCATCCATCTTGCCCAAATAACCAATCCTTAATTTTTTTCATCTGTTCTATAGGTATAGCACCGTCAGTATTCACAATCTCAATAGAAAATTTCAAAGGATTTTCTGAATGTTTTAAGCCATATAACAAATCTTCTGCCACTTTTGGAATTGTATCGGTAACAGGTTTATAAGAGCCACCTGTATCAAATTTATTATATGAATTTTCTACATACATTATTGTTAAGTTATAATCGCCTGAATATGTACCTGCATATTCAAAACAGCTACCTCGAAACATTAAGTCACCTCCTGCTATAACAAAAGCACCCACTTTTGATTAGCAGGTGCTTTATCAATTGTTTTATATAATATTTTTATTTCTTAACGCAATATTCATTACATTTTTTGTGGCTCTATTTACAATCTTGTCCGCCTCGGCTCTTAAGGCATTAACCGTTGATTGTGTAGCATCACCTTGAATATAGATTGGTGCAGAGTTTACAGTAATATCTCCTATATTCTTTTGACGGGAATTATTAACAATGTTTTTAGCCTTTCTGTCAATATTGCCTTGAATAGAATCAAAATAATTCAAATAGTTAAATTTGCTTGAAAGTTTTGTGATAAACCTCTGTGGGTCAGCCGAGAAATTAAAAAGATTATCCGTCATTTTGTTGCTGAACACTTGTGAGCCTTCTGGCATCATAGTATATTCTCCACTTTGTAATTTACCGAATATCGCTTCAAAACCATCTTCCTGTGTTACCGATAAACCACCATTAGAATTGCGTGTGCCCTTCGCATAATGCTTAATTGTGCCATAAATTGTGGCCGCACTTGCTGGAAATCTACCACCATATTTATTTTCAATTCTTCGTAAAATATCTTGAATTGCCGAATCTTTATCGCTCAAACTTGATTCGTATCTTTTTCCTTGCCAATCATAATACCATTTGGCTTTATTAAGCTCACTCTCTTTATTTAATGCGGCAGAAATATTAGATACTGCTGTTTGTGCAGAATCACTCAAGCTGTCTAATTTAGTTTGCACACCGCTGATTTTATCTTCATATGATTGTATGCTATCTGCTATTGTATCTATGGCTGTATCAACTTCATATATATGAACTTGTAAATTATTGAGCAGATTAAATGTATCAAGGTTAGCAATATTATAGTCTTGCATTGCTGACTGTGCAGAAGTCCACATATAGTTAAATTCTGCTTCACTTGTTGTTGTGTAAGTTTTACAATAATTAAGCAGATTACCATATAATGTGCCGTTATCGTTGTCAATCATACTGCAAGCGGCTTTATATAAAGTGACTTCGTTATCAAGAAATTCATTAATTTTATCAATTTCACTATCGTAGTATTCGTCTGATGAATCTTTTAATTTATCAAGAGCATCAATACGAGAGTCAATCGAATGTTCATACAAAGAATCTGTCATATCTGAACGGCTTTCAGATAATGCATCAGTAGCTTCCTTTTGAGATTTCTTGCCAGCACTGCTATCATCAAGATTTGCTATTGAAGCTGCTAACGCATCTTTGGCAACAGTATTTTGTTTGTCTGAAATTTCCTTGTTCCAATCATATTCATCTTTTTGTGCTTGCAAAAGTTCTTTTTGGGATTCAATAAGGTCATCAACGCTTTTCTTTTTATCCTCTAAAGATTTAATTTCATCTTCTTTGGTTTGCTTGATATACTTTTCAGTCCAATCAATTAAAGACTTAATAGAATCAATGGCATTTTCATAACCGCTTTTAATATCTTCAAGAGCGTTTTTCTTATTTTCAAGAGCGGAAGTTGCTTTATTGGTCTGATTTGTAAATTCATTGGTAGATGAATTTAAACTACTCAACCAACTATCATATACCGCCGCATAATTGGCAACTGTGCCAAAAGATTTTTGAAGGCTTTCTGTATATACAGTTGTTCCGCTTTCGGCATCCTTTGTCTTTGCCAACATAAGATAATATTGCGTTGTGGTTGTAATTAAATCCTGCAAACTACCACTTTCAACCTGATAAGCGGTGGCATTAGCATAGGCTTGTGCTTCCTCTGCCGTCATAGCAAGTATGTTTTCATAAAGAGATTTAATTTGGTCAACAACAAGCATTTTTGCTTTTGCGGCTACATAATCCTTGTATGCTTGAGAGTTTAGATTGATTTGTCCGTTTTCGTCAATTAAGGTATTGATATATTCGGGTTCTAACTCTAATAGGGATTGTAGATTTTCTAATGAATAATAACCGTTTTTATTATAATTATCCATTATATCTGTTACGCTATTATAAGTATCTTTTAGGTTGCTCAATGAATCTCTTAATAAAGTAATCTCGGATGTAACATTAGATATTTGTCTCGCACCACTTGATATATTTAGAATACTATCTTTCAAATTATTTAGTGCTGCAACATCATCATCGGTTTCCATATAGTTAAGTTTATTATTAAAATCTTCAACTATATCAGCATCAAGATTATCTAATAGAGAAACAATAGCTCCATCAAGATTATCCGCTTGACTCGCCAATTCAGGGAAATTTTCAAATAGTTCAATTTTGTCGGATTCGGATAATTCACCATTTCTCAAATTTTTCAGAGCATCCGCTAATTTAGTTATTTTATCTTCATAATCCTTAACACTATTTTGAAAATCTTCTGTCGCTACAAGGTCTGAAAAATGGAATTTATCTACTTCTGGGATTTCGTAATCGGCTACAGCTTGTTTCCATTTATCAAAATCGCCTTCAGATAAATTCTTTAACTGATTTTCAACATTGGCAGAAGTAAAATCAGTAGAAATTTTATATACTATATCTTTATCGGAATTAGATAAACTATCTATCCAATTATTAAAATCGTTGATTTCTTGCTTTGCTTCGTCTGAAAGTTTAGGGGTAGGGAATGTAAGTTCCGGATTAGTGAAAATCTCTATTCCACTTGCTTTACTATTCAAGTCTGGAAAATTGAAATTATTAGTATCACTTTCAATAGATTTGCGGAATCTGTTTTTGACTTCTTCTGCACCTTTTGCGGTATCAGAAGCAAATTTATCGTACCATTCATTATAGTATTTAGAAAATCCTTCAAGCGTACTTAAATAATTATCTACCTCTGTTTCGATAGCATCACTACTTAACGCTTTATCCTTTATTGCTTGTGAAATCGTTTTATTATTGGTAATATTATCAATAATTTCTTGTCTGTATTTCTCGTAATCTTCAAGAGAATCAATATCAGCGTTATTGTTTGCAACCTCTGATGTCGTAAGTTCATCAAGCAATGTTTTTGCAGCCTCAACCTGTTTTGTGAATACGCCTTCTCCGCCTGCCAGAGCATCTTTGATTTCAACTAACTTTTTCCAGGTCTGATTATTGTTATAATCAAATCCGTCTGTATTTTCTAATGCATCTATGGCGTCATTGATAGCATTGATTTTGTCCTGCAAAGTTAAATCCGCATTGAATATGAGTTTTGTAAATCTGTCACCAAAACCCAATATATATTCTTCATAATCAACAAAAGTACTGCCATAACCTTTTTCTTTCCAAACCTTATCAATAATTTCAGCGGCTTTATCTCTGCTTTCAGCATCGCCCCAATAATCAAAGGTTATAACATTGTTATCATCGTTCCAGTCCGAAACAATATTTCCTTCGTGGAATGTTTTTTTTGATGCTTCATCGGCGGCATCTACATAGGCTTTTTCAAAAGTGGAAATATTAGTCTGTAATTGTGTTGATTGTATATCCTTTAATTTTGCAAGTTCTTCATCAAGTTTGCCGTTTACAAGGTCAAGATTATCAGCTTGCGCACCAACTAATTTAGTAATTTCATCTTGAATATCTTTAATTTCTGCTCTATTAGTTGAGTCAGTCATATCAGATTTAGCCAATTCTTTGTATTTTTCTATTAACTCTGATAAAGAATTTTGCTCATTAGATATATTTTCAACCTTTTCTCTTGATGCCTCTGCGACTTCCTTTGCTTGATTGTATGCTGTTTCTTCTGCATTAATCAATTCTCCGATTTTGAAAATTAAAGCAGAAATAGCCCAGCTTATACCCATAGTTACAACTGTGTTTAATGCAGCGGATGCAACTCTTAATGCAATGGTCGCAACTTTTGCTTTAAGCAAATAAGTCGCATAACCGGATAATGAAGCATTAGCACCGTTCAAGCTACGCAAATACTGCGCCATTGATGATTTGCTATTTTGCAAGGATTGATTATAGGATGCTTGAAAACTTGCAGATTTAGAAGAAACATTATTGTATCTTTGCATTGCAAACGACAATTCAGAGATTCTTGTTTTTGTTCCTGCAAGATTATTTCCCAACAGCTGAATTTTATTTGCAGCATCAACGGTAAATATACCTTTATTTTTTATCAATGATAGTGCAGCGGCAATGCCGGCTAATAATGTAGGGAGTGTACCAATCGTCTTTACGATGTCATCGGTCGTATCTAATACATTTGCAAGTCCGTCCACTAATCCTTTTACAAATTCGGAATCTAATACATCGTTTGAAAGATATTGCCACGTTGTTTCAAGCTGTGCAATATGACCTTCTAATGACCTCAGATATTTTTCGTTTTCGGCGTATGCTGTGCCGGCAGAGTTATATGCTGCTTCGGTTGCTTTTTCAACATTACCCCAGTTATTGATTAGAGCCTGAACTGCATTTGCCCTATTTTTACCTGCAATGATTTCAAGCAAAGAAGCTCTGTTCGCATCGGATAATTCATCATATATTTTAGAAATATCAGCCATAACGTCATAAATATTTCTAAAGTTACCTTCATCATCAAAAATATTAACTTTTCCGTGAGTCAGATTTAATATTTGAGTTTGGATTTTAGAAATTGAATCAACATTATCATCAACTTCTTCTCCAAGTTCTTCAAGCTCACCTTTCATACCTCTAATACGCAAGGTCAAAATTTTTAATGCAGTACCGGATGTCGAGCTATTCTGAAGGACTTCTTGAATGCCGGTAAACATACCGGCTGCTTCTTGAATTGATGCACCGCCTTGCGACAATACAGAAGCAGACTTTGACAAACCATCGCCAACATCAGCAGCGGATTCAGCAAATTCGTTACCGAGCTTATCATAAATATCCGTTATCATCTCAATAGCGGCAGCGGAGTCATTGTTGCTTAATTCAAGGAGTTGTTTCTCAAAACCTTTATAAGCCGTCACAAGATTTTCATTAGCTGTACTTTCATCAAGGTCAGTTACATTTTGATACATAGTTGAGATTTCAGCTAATTGTTCCGCTGTATCTGCATCAAAACCTAATCTTACCCATTCGGCTGTTGAGTTTATGATAGTATCCAGCGTTGAAGCATAGGCTTTTGCACCGCTAATCATATCCTGATATAATTTATCGTATTGGCTATTAGTCAAATCAGTAACACGATAAAGTTCAGTCATAGCGGTATCTACATCAAGCACATTGTCATACATTGCCCTGATTGCTCTTGCTGACTCCATAAACAGCATTGTTGCACTGAAATAGGCACTTAACCTTTTTATTTGTGCCGATAATTTATCGCTGAAAGATAATGTGGATTTGCCGGCTATTGTAGCCTCTTTGGTTATTGCCTGAAATTCAGTCTTAATACCGTTCAATCTTGTTGCATCGCAATTTTTTAACTCGGCTTGCAGTTCTTGTATTCTTGTTCCAAATTCCTTTGCGGCAGCGGAATTTTTCTTCAACCACACATCCATTCCCAAAGAAAGATTGTTCTTTTGCTGTTGAAGTGTCGTTGCATTATTTGCAATTTTATCCTGATTTGCAACTTCTTTTAACTCGTTTTTAATACGCTTTAATGTGTTCTCATAATTCTGATATGCGGTTGTGAGTTGTTCAGGAGTTCGGGAGTTCTCCATAGCTCGCAAGTTATTATTTAGCTCCGCTGATAGAGAATTTATATTAGCATATTCGCCTGAAAGTTTAGAAATTTGAACACTAATATCTGATATTTCAGATTTGAATTTACCGTTATTCATCTGAACATTTATGCTGTTAGCAAGATTATTTCTTGTGTCCTGCATTTTTGCATTAAGTTCTTGAAGCTTTAGTTCCGTATCTTCAATGACTGTCTGTATTCTGCCCATTTGGTCTGTATTCAAATGAACATTAAAAATCCGCTGTAACGCTTGATAATCAGCCCTTAATTGGTTTAGTTGCCGTGACAGTACAGATATTTGATTTGTATTTTTGGTAGTATCTAAACCGTTAAGTTTAATTGAAATGTTGCCAATTCTACGCTGTATATCAAGTAATTGTCGGTAAGCATATGTACCCTGATTTACAACATTTGTAAATACGTTATTTGTGTTATTTCCGTTTGAAAGATTGACACGGATATTATTTGCAGCGTTGATAAGTTCATCCAGTTCACGCCTTAATGCAGTTAATCTTTGCAGGGCGTTGGTTGTATCAACATTTAAATTAAATTTCTTGTTTTGAAGCTTATTCATTTGTTGCTCAAACTTTGAAGTATCAAGTTTTGCGGTAATTCTTGCTTCAAAATTGCTCATATATATCACTTCCTTTACAAAAGAAAATAGCCAGCCCGAAGGCTGACTATAAAATCGTAGTTTTATTTACTTTTTTTATTGTTTTTTCGATGTCGCATATAATGTTCCCATTCACGACTTCCACGCTGTGCGTGTTCAGGCTTATTGAATATATGCTCAATCGGAGTAACAAAAGCCTTGAAATCCTTTTTCTTTGAATATTGCTTAACCAACATCAGATTGTCGGTTTTTGCCTTTATAACGGATATTTTCATCGTTCCGCCATATGTTGGCATATAGTATATTGGTTCATTATATTTAATCTTATCTTTATTTATCATTTTAATATATCCTCAATATTTTCTTGTAGTTTTTTAATGCCGTGGTCGTGTCTATACCGTTTTGCCTCAAGATGAATTTTTCTTAAATCTGTAATATACATATCCTCTGCAACGCACTCATCATTCAAGTATAAATTGTATATTTCGGGTGTATATACTTGCTCGGGTGTCATTTTCGCCCACCCAGTATGTGGATGCAGCGGAAATATATCAAGACGAAATCCCCACCGTTTGAAATCATATGCAATTTTCCTTGCTTCTCTAATAATTTTTTCTCTTTGCTGCCGGTCTAACTCTTTTATTCTTTTTGTTTCAGGTTTCATTTGTAAAAACCTTCAGGGATTTCAGCCCATTTTGAGCCATTCCAGTATTTTTGCTTTAATGGGATAGTATATTCTTTGTTGCTCCACCGATATTGTATAGCCGCAGGATAAGAGGAAGGTATTCCATTTTTCAAATATGTATTGTATTTTGTGGTGCAATCAACATCTTTTTTATTCATTATATCTATTGTATATCCATCGGCAATTAAATTCTCATAATCAAAAATAGTAGCATTTAATGGAGTTCCACCATAGTTCACAACTTTAATGTGTTTATTATCTACATCTAAAATCAAATAATGATTATTATTCAAATTTTCTCCTATATAAAATCCTTGTTTAACTTCCATTGTTGTTATCCTCGCTATCAAGTTCATTATCAATTACTATAATTTTATATTTTTCTGCAAGAATGTCTAAATTGTGAATATACCAATATAATCGCTCTATTTTGGAATTGGAAATAGCCATATTCATAGGCAGACTCTTAATTTTTTCAATGTAAAGATTTTTGCCGTCAAATTCTCGACAAATGCAGTATTTCAACCTTCCATTTTTTATGTTATTGCGATTTTTCGCACTGTATAGTAATTTATTTGCGTAGTTGTACATTTGTCCTCCTTTGCTTTAAATAGGGTGTTTTTATTATGTTTTTCTTTCTGTTAATGAAATTTTTTCTCCGACTCCGAAAAATTGAGGCAATAAATCCTCGAATAATGGTTACTAATTCATCCCACCGAAAATCACCGAAAACAATCATATGTGGCGTATCAGTAAAGACAATTCTTGATTTGTCAATTCCATAATTGTATTACAATGCTTTGATTCGATAAGCCTATTTCACTTATGAATTTTTGATAAACCAGAGAATAAGTGTAATAGGGTTATCGTACAATTCATTATTTAATTTTATACTATATCACATATATAAGAATCGTATTAAATAAGGAATTGTAAAAGGATTAAGACTATTCTTAAATATTTACCTATACCTCGACTTTTTACTATAATGTATTTTATTTAAGGTATAGGGCATAATCCCATTTGTTATTGATGATTGGTATATCTTAATTTTTATTTAACAAATAGGCTTATGCTTTATTTTTGTGCATAAAATAATCAATATTTAATTATTTATTAAGATACATAGAATAGATAACTCGTCATTCGAAAAATGCCCGAAAACCCAGTAATTATAAGGCTTTCAGGCATTTTCGTGCGTTTACAAAATGTCGAGCTTATTTTACTGTAAAAAAGCCATATTCTAATATACAAACACTCAATAATTGAGCAGTTGTTCTTCCGATTTTGCTTAAAACCGGCAAAAACATAGCATTTACAAAATGTCGAGAAAATCACTCTTTGCAGAATGCTCCTAACACTTTAACCTTGTTGTAATTTGTGCCGTTATATAAGATGTGAGGGTTGACAAATATTCTTGAAGTCTTGCGGTCTAATCCGCTATAAGCAAATGCACAAAAAATTTCTTGTTTACCTTTTACATCGAATGTATCGAATGTAATATTTTTGTATATATTTAGCAACCTATTAAGTTGAGATATGTTATAGCCTATAATATTACAAAATTCCGCTAACGACAGGAATTGAATTTTGTCTAAATCCTTTTCCATTGGATTTTTACATAGTACATTATATTCAAGATTTATAAATGGTAACATCTTAAATATATAGCCTAAATGCTTATGATTTGATATATTAGTAGCCTTATATAATGTTCTTATACCTTTGATATAAAACTTTTGGTATGGATTATATTTTCCTCTTTGGCTTAATTTTCTTTTAATAAATATATCTGTGTTTGTAAATATCAATCCGTCATCTTGTTCTTGTATATATTTAGGACTGACTTCTTTCCAAAACTTTGTTATTACAGCCTTTGAAACACCAAGAATTTTGGCTAAATCTTTTCTTTTTATCGGTGTACGTTCCGTTGGCATTAACTTGTTATCGCCAAAATGAGTATATGTATTCAGGTATATCAGCCTTGTAACGGTTTGAGGTAGCAAGTCCTTGAAATCTTCATCATTTGATATAAAAAAGAATTTACCTAAATCTTTATTTGATAATCGCCTTAACTCATTTTGCTCTTTTAGTTTAAGATATTCAGTTTGTGCAACTATTTCATCAGGAGTCCAAATTTGCGAGCCAATAGGTACACACATCCAGACTGTTTCTGTGATTTCACCGGTTGAACGCTGTACTGCTTTTGTTTCACCGGAGGCATCTACGATATATTCATATCCTTTTAATTCACTCATTATTTTTTATTCTTTCCAATTTTTGAATTTGCCATTTATCAATACAATCTCTTAATGCCAGCGTATTGGCAAATAAAAAACGGTTACGGTTATCGGTTTCGTTCGGCAATAATCGTATCAAAACAAAGCCGTGGAGCATTAAATAGCCAGCTAAACGCTGGCTGTAAATCGTCATTAAACTTGTTTCTCTGTCGACCATTTTCTCACTATCCTTTCAGATTTTATCTCGTCAAAATATATCTCGTCCAATGTTCTAATACCGTTCTTGTAATCGGTATATGCCTTTTTAGTAATCCAAACAAAAATTATAGCATTATCTTTTTCAAAGGCTATACAGCGGTATTCTTCTTCCCATTTGTTATCTTTACGTATCTCATCAATATAGTTATTGTATTCTGTAAAGTCATTACTTACTTTTGCATCATCTAACAATTTGTGGGCTTTCAGATGTTCAGAGTGTGTCATCCATATTAAATTGATGAAATTGTTATTAAAAATGTCTCCGTCAATGTGATGCACCTCATTTTTTAGTTTTCCATTTTCGCACCAAGTAAAAGCAACTAATACGTGTGTTCTTTCAGGGAATGATTTATTGTTGGCTCTTATATTCACCTGCAAATAATCGTGAGCCGCTTTATTTTGACTTAATTCTCTGCGATATGTTAAATCTAACACTCTTCCTTTGTTTGTAACTCCATATTGGCATCGGCTTTTATATTTTAACGGCTCTTTAATGCTGTTTGGATTGTGGAAACTTTCAATGAATTTAACAGACTCGTCAAAGTCAAGTTCCATATTTCCGAATGGAGAATATATACTTCTTGCAGTTATTTTTCCGTCCTTGAAATCTTTAACTTGATTTCTATTTAGCAATATTGTTGTTTCTCCGAATATATCTAACTGATGCTTTTTAATTGCTGTGTAAATTTTTGCTTTTGCCTTTTTTAACGCCAATTTGTATTGCTCATCTTTTTTGTCTGCATTTTCAAATTCTGTGCGGATTAAAAATTCCGCAGCCTCTTTCACTTTGATTAAATTATTTTCTCTGTTTTGCATTTTTGATATTCCTTTCATTTTGATATTTTGATGTGATTTGTTAAAATCCGTACTTTGTCAAATAATCGTTAATTCGTTCATCAACTTCTTTTGAAAAGTTAAGAGTTCCTTTTTTACAAGCGTAAAAGTAGGATGCTGATATTCCTACTTTTCGACAGAATGAAGTAATAGGAATCCCTAACTCATCAAGCATTTTTTGACATCTTTCAATTAAGCTCATATATTGTCCTCCTTTTCCAAATTTTACACATATATTTATGTTTATATGTGTGATAAAAAATATAAAGAAGGGAGATATTTTATTTTATGTCCGATTTTAGAGCGAGATTATTTTTGTTTTCTCTATCTCCCTTCCATTAGACCAAAAAAGGAGTTTTCAAAAAAAGCCTTTATTATAGGCGTTTTTACGGTTTTATGTCTTTAACTTTTGCTTTCTAAACCGTTACGCTTTCTTTCTCTGTATCGTCTTGCTCGTTCTCTTGCAGATGCTTTATTAGCCTTGATTTGGCAGTCTATACATCTTACTTCTCGATTACTATTCGGATAAAATTTCACCCCACAGTCAATACAAGTCTTTAAGATTTCGGATTTATTATTAGTTTTTCTGCTATTTACTTTGCAGTTATCACAATATTTCCGATTTCGCTGTTTGCTGTTTTTAATCAGTTCGCCGCAACCAACACAACGAATATATTGCTCATCTTTCCACGCTGAAAAATAGCAGTTCAATATAGCAACAACTACTTTTATTTCGGAAAATGTTGGTAAATCTACATCAGGAAGAGTATCATCTGATAACTGATTAGATAAATAGTATAACATATTATCTATTTTTTGTATTCTCTGCGTATTGCTTAAAATTGTCCATTCTTCTTTATTGAACCATCCTTCCTCTTTTGTTTTGGGTATAAATGAGAAATTATCCATACCAATTTTTCTTAAAACCGAATTACATCTTGCAACAACTGTTTTTGGTTTAATTTTTAACTTTTCCGCTATTGTATCAATATAACATCTCTTTTTAACCATCCTACTGTTCACATCAAGTAAACATTTGAAATCATAAAATTTGCAGTCTGTGCAACTTGTTCTGAATGGAATATCAGGCATAACAAGCAACTCCTATTGCTTCCGCTTGCTTTTGACATTCAGCGGCATACTTCGGATATACAGAGGCTATCTTATCAAGTACGGCTTTTTTGAATACAAAATATGCTTTATCTTTGCCGATTTTGCCTTTTAGGTTTTCTATGGTTTGGTCATACTTTACTAAATTATGTCGAATATAATTTACTATCCATCTTGCTAAAGTATAATCGTCAATATTATTACAATTAACCCGATGTTCATAAAAAGTTCCTCGCATATCGTCTTGATAGCTATACCATAAATTTTTAGCCGCAACCGTCTTTTTGATAAGTTTATCATCGGGTATTACTTTGATTTCTATATTTTCAACCAATTTGTTTATTTCATTTAATAATAAATTTTCCTTTGTCTTTGCCGCTGATTTCGCTGCATTTTTCCTTTTACTTGCTTTCTCCAATGCCCTTTTAAAATCTTCCGTTTCCATTATTTCAAGCACTTTTCCTTGCTCCCATAATTTCATAGGGGCGGCACACTTGTAATGCGGATTCGGTCTTTCCGTTGGTTCAGGCAACAGGTTTTTAATCATTGTTTTTGTCCAACCCATAGCAAGGATTGTTGACTGTGTTATCATTTGACTTTTTCCGTTCATTTCGTTTGCTCCTTTGAAAAATTTTTAACATTTGAATTTTGGAAATATAAATTGAGTAAATCAACTAAAATACACGCTTATTTATTTAGAAAATCAATAACATCATATAAATCCAGCTCAAAGTGTTCGCCGGCAATTATAATATAGTTGCAGTCGATAATCTGATAGCCTATCATACCGTAAGCATCACGACCTTTTCTCAATCTGTAACCCTCGTTTTTCATTCTGTTTCGTAGAGTTCTTTCTGTCATTGCTTATACATCCTTTCTTTTTTTTGAAATTTTCCGCATAAACGCAAAAAAGGCTATGCAGAATTGAATACAGAATCAAATCAATATCAAGTCTAATTTTTTCAAAATATAGACTTGGTATGATTTTTTTTATTAGCCAAAATCGGCTAACATTCTATACTCAATCAAGCACAGCCTTAACATACTTAAATATGAAGGAAATCACTCCGCACATTGCGGTTAAGATTGATTTAATTTTCTTTATTATAACATATCTTTTTGATTTGTCAATAGCAAAAATCAAAAATATTGTATAGTATCAATAAATTTATAGTGCAACATAGGTTGTAACTATGTCAATAGTAACCAATAGTTTGATATGCGGAATTACCATACAGCAATAATACGCCTTTATGTATAGTATTACTTATATACTATTCATTATTCTTATAGAAATTAAGAATAATATTGATTTACATACAATTCCTTATTTAATACGATTCTTATATATATTATTGTATTATATATAAATAAGAAATTGTATGAGATAAACCAATTTGCTTCTCTATGGTTAATCATATAGTAATGATGCACAAATAGGTTTATCTTTATTTGAATAATACTATTATTGAATTGATGAAATCAGGAATTGTCTTTACTGAACCGCCCAGAATTGATACAAATTTTACGACAATAAAATCATCGTGTTATTCCGATTGTATCGCATTATTTTGTTAGTGATGAAATTTTACAAATAAGCATAAAAATCCCCATACAGGTCAATTCTCGGATTGTATGGGGCATTCTAATTTATTTGTTATCGCAGCGGAACAAGTAATAATTTTCACCGGATATAAATTTTGAATAATCCATTCTTAATATATTTCCACTTGTGCCTTTACCTCTGCCGAAGGCAATTCGCCCATTCGTAGAACAATAACTGATTCGCTTATCGTTATACAATCTCACTAAATCTGTTGTGTGCTTTTCTGTCGGTTTACCATCTCCGAACATAAAGCCTTCAGATTCAGCTTGACTATAAAACCTTTTGCAAATTTTTGAATCTTTCAGGTAAATGTAAATTAAACCCTCGAATTTCAACAGCTCCGATAAATTTCTTTTTGTCATCAATTAACACTCCTTTAAGTTTTACATAAAGAGTGCAGAAAAAATCCCCATCGTTTCCGATGGGGATAGATTTTTATATATTCCATCGGTCAAGCATTACCACCTTGCCTATCGGTAGGTTGGTGTGCGGTCATTGGGCTTGCTCCCTTACGCACTCTTTATGGATATGTTTAGTATAGATGTAATATCTTAATTTGTCAAGCAATTACTTTTTGTTTTTGAAATCACTTTGCTTTTTCTTGGATTCGTTAATATAAGCGTCTCTAAAAATGGTTTCTACCGTTCCGAGCTTGCCGTCCTTGTTCTTGTCAAAAAATTTGTCAGCAAAAGTCGGGAATGGATGTTGTAAACTCTTGTTTTTCATTTATCATTACTCCTATCTGTTTTGCAAAACTAACTATGTTAATCTTAAATTGCTATGTGTACCTGTGCGAGTCAGAACTAACAACAATTTATCATCGTAAATTCTGTAAACAAGTAACCAGTCAGGCTGGATATGACATTCTCTAAAGCCCTTCCAATTACCAGTTAGCAAATGGTCTTTATACTTTGGTTCGAGCTGTTCGCCTGTTTGCAATTTATCAACTACCGACTCCAGCAAGTCAATATTATATCCTCTTTTCTTGATTTTCTTCAAATCCTTTGAAAATGCAGAGGTAAAATCAATTTTGTATTTCTTACTCATTTGCAAATATTTCCTTCTTTATCTCGTTAAAACTGTTATAATGTTTTCTGTTCGGGTCATTTGCAATTTTTTCAGTCTCCATCATTGCCTGTGCATTTTCGGAGGCAAAAAGAGTAATAAAAGCCTCTATTTGCTCATCGGTCAATGTATTAACAATGTTCATTGCTATTTCTCTGTTACTCATAATAATACCTCCAAACTAACAAAATTAAAATAAAAATAGAATTTAGTTGTTGATTTTTGAATTGCTCAAAATTATTTCTTATCGTCAAAAAAATTTTCTTGCTTATCATCTATATATGACATAATATCTCCGGGTTGACATCCTAATGCTCTACACAATTTTTCAATGGTTTCAGTCGTTACGCTTTTACCATTTTTCAATGCTGATAATGCACTTTGAGATATTATATTTTTTTTTCTTATTCTATATGTTGTTAGACCTTTTTCTTTCATCAATATAAATAATTTTTCATAGCTTAATGACATATTATGCTCCTTTCTGGGCTGAAATTTATAAGCCCTCTATTCCACTATACACATTATAGCACAAATATGCACGAATTTCAATGTACAAATTATACATTAAATTCGGTGAATGTTTGTGCAGTTTAACACATTGACTATTCACGGATTTCGGTGTATAATATAGACAGTGAAAGGGAAAGCGAACACCCGATGACAAACGGCTCGTTATCTTGCGATTACGTTACACCTGACAGCGCATAAGACAGGGCAAGGCAAGCGGCGCAAATAAAAAAATTAAAGGAGATTACAAATTATGAGCATTAACGAAATGGAAAAGAAAATCGTAGCATTAAAGGAATGGGAGGAGCTTTTAGAGGAAGCAAAGGCACAGGTTGAAAGCCTCAAGGACGAAATCAAAGCCGAAATGCTTGCACGCAATACCGAGGAAATGACCGCAGGGCGTTATATTTGCCACTGGACTTCCGTTCTTTCAAACAGATTTGACACAACGACATTCAAAAAGGAACACGCCGAAATGTACAAGCAGTACACAAAGCAGACATCAAGCCGTAGATTTTCAATAGCTTAATGAAAAGCCCTTGCTAAAACCGGCAAGTTAAAAGCAAGGGCAAGCAACCACACCAAACCAGCGGAGCAGTTACAATATATATTATACTCGTAGCTGCTCCGAAAATCAATAAAAAGGAGCATAAAAAAATGAAATGGTTTAACAATCCTTCAACGCTTGAAGAATTAAAACAGCAGTATAAAAAACTTGCATTAAAACATCATCCCGATTTAGGCGGCAACACAGCCGATATGCAGGGAATCAACAACGAGTATGATATACTATTTGCAAAGTTAAAAAACACACACGCAACAGCAGAGGGCAAGACATACACGGCAAGCAAGGAAACAACCGAAACGCCGGACGAGTTCAAAAATATAATCAACGCTCTTATAAATCTTGAAGGCATCAATATTGAATTGTGCGGCTCTTGGCTATGGATAACAGGAAATACAAAAGAACACAAAGAAGTATTAAAGGGCTTACATTTCAGATGGAGCAAGTCAAAATGTGCTTGGTATTACCACACAGCAGACTACAAGAAATCAAGCAAGAAAACATATTCACTCGATGAAATCCGTGATTTATATGGTTCTGAAACAATTAAATCAGAGCCACAATTAAAATTATCAATTATATAATTATTATGCTGTGCTATCGGCAATACGGGCAGAAAGGTATATTATTGTGAATATTTTAATTATTATTATATGCTTGTATCTTGCATTTAATATTGTAACATCAAAGATGCTGACCGCTAAAGAAATGAAAACACGATTTATAGATGGTCAATGTATTGTCGGTAAAATAGCCGCTAATGCTTTTTATAGTATTGCGTGGTTACTCAAAGGATTAAAATTTATTATTATAAACACTGTTAAATAAGGAGAATTTAAAAATGATTACATTCACAAACAAAGATGACAACAAACAATTTATTTCAATTAACACAGATGAAAACACCAACATTGATATTATCGTTCAGGAAATAAGAAAACAATACCCATCATTAAAACAGTTGCACATCATTTTTGATAAGGCTGAAATACTTATACCGCTTGAAACCGGCTTCCCTTATGGTTTTTCACTCAACGAATTAAGAGAATATATAAAACCAATAGCAGCGGCAACAATATCACATTTTGCGGTTGATATTGACACGCCAACACAAAGATATTATTGATAATTAAAGCTGTGCTAACAGCATTACGGGCAGGAGGTACATTAAATGAATATCATAGTATTTTTAATTATTCTTTTGTGGCTTGCTTTTAATTGCATTGTTTCAAAAGCTATGACTACAAAAGAAATGCAAACAAAATTTGTTGACGGTCAGAATGTTGTCGGCAAAATTGCAACAAATATCTTTTATGCACCGGCTTGGTTCTTAAAACTCTTGAAGATAACAATAATTAAGACAGTCAAATAAATATATAATTATGGCGGTTGAAATATGCCGCCTAATATTTGCATTATTAAATACAAATAGGGTACACTTTATTTTTACATTTAGATGGTATAATATAATTGTAAAAATAGAATTGCAAAAACATTTATTTTACATTTTGTAAAGCACATTATAATATTAAATTTACATTGCAGGAGGTACAATATGCAAATAGCTTATATTAGAGTATCAAGCATAGACCAGAACGAGCAGCGGCAAATTGAAGCTATGCAGCGGTACAATATAGAAAAGTGGTTCATTGAAAAGGTATCAGGCAAAGACACAAACCGCCCAAAATTAAAAGAAATGCTTGACTTTGCAAGAGAGGGCGACACGATACATATACACGACTTTTCAAGGCTTGCACGGTCAACAAAAGATTTACTTGACATTGTGGAACTACTAAACAGTAAAGGAATTACACTAATAAGCAACAAAGAAAACATTGACAGTAGCACACCGACCGGAAAGTTAATGCTTACAATGATAGGGGCAATTAACGAATTCGAGCGTACAAACCTATTAGAGAGACAAAAAGAGGGTATAGCCATTGCAAAGCGTGAAGGTAAATATAAAGGGCGTAAAGCTGTATCAATCCCGGATTTTAATAAACATTATCAAAGATATATTTCAAGAGAAATAAGCAAATCAGAGCTTGCAAAAGAATTAAATATCAGCCGTCCGACACTTGACAAACTCATAAAAGAATATCAACAACAATAATAAATAGTATAAGATTTGCAGCGGTAATATTATATCGCTGCTTATTCTTTGTATATGGTGGGTAGGTTGCATATGGTGGGGGTAGTTTACATTTTGAAATAAAAATCCGCCTATCCGTATAGTATAATGTGCTACTCTTCACTCTAACCGAGATTTCAAAGGAGACCGAAAATGTTAATAATCCATAATTACAACTTGATAATTAAAAAAACGAATGAGAAACCAATAGTAATTAAAAAACATAGTCTTTCATTTAGTATTCCATTAGAACAAATATTATATATAACGGTTCAAAATCTTGATTATCCTGTAATTTGTCCGTTTTGCAATCAAGAAATAAAAATCCGAGATAGCAAACGCAGATATATAAAAGAAAGGTATATCTGCAAATACCTTGCACCGAATCAAAAAAGGCTTACCAATAACAACAAAAACACTTGATACTTTATGCTTTATTCTTAACTGTGAGGTTGAGGACATAATCGCACACGATAAAACTAAATAAATTTACAGCGGCAATACATAAAGTTGCCTTATAGTCTTTTTCCTTTGCAAACTATTATTTAACAAACGAAAAAGAATATAAAAATCAGATTGATTGACCGGATTAACCTATAAAATCTTTCTAACACAATTTTAGTTTTTTTCTAACACTTTTTCTAACACTTTTGCAGAAAAAATGCAGCGTAATATAAATGTGTTTCTAAAAAAAGTAATAAAATCAGAGTTTTATTGCACTTTTTCAACTATATAACATAAAATAACACAAGATAAACTCTTGTAAAAATATGTTTTTGCGTCTCCAAAACCGCGTGCCGAGGGTTCAAGTCCTTCTGCCCCTGCCATCAAGAAACGGCTTAAACACTGCGTTTAAGCCGTTTCTTGATATATTTTTATGTACGGAGCACGGTCTGATTTTCCGCTTTTGAAGCTCATTTCAGACATCAAAATGTTCAACCGGCGCTAATAATACCAACGTTTCCGTCTGCTACATCATCAAAATAGCATCAAAAATTATCACATCTACCACGGTATTATAATGTCAGCTTCATTATATCGTCAAGAATATCGAATGACCAATAAATTTAGGCTTTGAGAAAAATTAATTTTCCAAAGCCTTTTCTTTGTTTACAGCGTAGCATATTTTGATTTATAAATGTGTCCCGCTGAATATACTATATATTTCACATTCATGAATAATCCTGCAGTTCAACTTTTAGAATGGCCTTTTTACACTCATAAATAGAACAAAAGGTAGTTTTGCCAATTTGCATCTAATTAATATTACAGAGGTTTTCTTCGTGAATTAACATAACTTCCACCTGTTCTCAATCATCTTGTCTTTTGTAAAGGTTATCTGTTAGGTGAGTACTTTTTATCAGACTTTTCATAGCAGTCATCACATAAGATTTTTGCCCACGGTAAATCCTTTCTAAGTTCTCCTTTAGCACTGCAATGTTCACATTGTTTTTGCTTTTTCATAGCTACGCACTATGTTGGCTATATCACTTCTGAGCTGCTTTTTAAAATCATCAGAATGGTTATTATTGGAGGCTAATCGCAGACTTAAACTTCTGTCACCGATAATGCCAGAGAGTGTATTGGGCAAGGGGCATCTTCATATTAATAGTAACTGCAAATAACATGTAACCCTCGTATCATGTTATTATAAAATTATGCTATTCTGAAACTGCTGAGTATTGCGATAACCTCCTTTTCTTCCTGCGGTGTAAATTCTTCTGAGGTGGAAGCAGTAAATGAAATTGTACTTGAATACCAGAAGGTATATTCACCGCTTATTGCTCTTCTTACACCCTCTCTTATGCCCTCTTCACTAACGGGAAGTACAGCATATGCAACATTTCCATCAACCTCTTTGTACTCTCTGTCGGTTTGCATATTTAGTTTTCCTATTGTTTTTATCCTTGCTACCATAAATTCACCAAGTGAACTATGGTCTGTTGCCTGTACAAAACCCGGAATAAATTGTGAAGAAGCAACTTTACTGATTTCTTCTTTATTCATATAAACTCCGCTGCCGCCACCCTGTAATTCACCTGAGTAATGTAAAAATGTCACGCTTGCACCTCCATCGTTTTCGAGAGTAACAAGCTCCTCCTGCTGATCGCATTCTTCTTTTGTAACGCTCCAATTATCGGGATAATTAAATACAAATGGAGGATATGTAACCTGATTCACTTCCTGATAACGAGTGGTATATTCATTGTTAAGAGCTACAGTTTTTTCTCTATTTTCAGCATTACTTACACCCTTCTCTGTCGCACTCTCAGTTTCAGGCTCAGTTTTTTTAGTTGTTTCCTGAACTGTAGTTAGCTCTGTCGTTTGAGCTTCTGTTGCTTTTGTTGACGGTATTACCTGCGTTACAGTTGTTTCCTGCAATTCAGAACTTTCATCGCCGCAAGAACAGCTAAAAAGTGCAACAGCAATAATTAATACATATAAAAATATTTTGTAAACAGCACGCATTTTTATTTCTCCTCGTTAATTCCTTCTACAGCATATGTCCAATGTTCTATTCCTATTTCATCCCATAACTGACGAAGTGTCGTTATACGATGAATTTTCACTCTCTTCTTGTTTTTCCCTTTTAATTGAAATTATGCACAGCTGATTTGCTTATACTTTCTCTGTCAGAATTCACGTTTAATTTATATAATGACATAATCCCATCATACAAAAGCTTATAATCTTTGTCGTTTTTATCATCAAAGTTTTCCAACAATCTCAAAAGTATTGTCACTGCATCATTATAGCCATCCATATGCACATTATGAAGGAAGTCACCTTGAATAATATTGAAATATTCATCGGATATTTCTTTTAGCTTTGGATTATCAGCGCTTCTAAGCCTCATAAGAATTGACATAAAGGAACCACGCTTACTTATGTTTTCACAGGCATTTTTTAAAAACTGCTTTAAATCCTGTTCATTACTGATATTTGTCCAAGGCAAGGAATTATAGACATTACCGTTCTCAATATTACTGTGAGAATTAAACAAAGGCTTGACCCTATATTCTCCATTTACACTTTCCACATAATCCCATAAATAGAAGTAATTTATATATTTAGTGAAATTACGCTTATCAAACAAAAGCTGATTACCGTATGCAAAGCCGTCATTTTTGAGCCATACTAAAGAAGAATCCCAAAAATCAAAAGTTTTTCCGTATCTACCACTGTTAAAGCGACGAGGAACAAGCACCATATTTCCTATCGTATGATATAAATCAGCAAATCGAATAAAGTAAGGCTCTTTTTGAAGTTCAAAAAGAAGTTCTTTTGGATAATTACAATATATCTGTAAGCAGTCCATAAAGCTGTAATTATTCTTTTGATACTGACTTAAATTACTGTTTTCAGATTTGCTCAGAGCATAACCCATTAATACATTAAAAGTCGTCTGCATTGAATTCATCGTATCTCCGCCAAACTCGCCATGAAAATTCGGAGTTGAAATTACACCTGAGGAATAATATCCCTTTTCCCAATTCCAGAGTTTTTTATAAACATCAAGGGTAAGCGCATTTCTTCCGTCAGAGCCATCACAATCGGGAATATCACCGTATGTGTTCAGGCTATTCAGACAAAACTTTTCGGCATTACTAAGGTTTTGTTTATCTTTATCAATCTTTACGCCTGTTGATTTATAGGCAAGATACCTTTCTATCGGATTAAGTGCTTCATAGGCTGAATTACCGTATTCAAAATCCAAGCAGTATTCATATGGTTTTTCTTCGTTTTTAACGAATGTTTCAATTCTGTCATATCCCATTTTAATTTCTCCTCAATTTATTTTTAAAGTATAAATACATTAAATCTGACTGCTTAATCAATCAATAACTTCATTCTATCAAATATTTGCTCGGCTTTTTCCGCTTGAATAATATATTATTGAATTTATTAACATCTGTTTTTAACTATTTTCTCAACATATTGCAAAACACCGTTTGCAACCTCTCTGCGATACGGTCTATCCTGCGACACTTTTCCGTCATAAAAAGGCGGTAAAGTGTTTTTCTCTGCCAGTCTGTTAAGCACATTAACATTACCCAATAAAGCGTTATGGTATGTAGTTCTTGATTTATCAAGCTCTTCAATTTTAATTTTATAATTATCTTTATCAACATTGCCGTTTGAAAAGATTTTCATACATATTTCAAGTTTATAAATCTGACTGTGATATTCCTCAAAGGAGATAAGACACCTTTGAATAGTGTTCAGTATTTTTTCATCATCCTTGTAAATTTTCAAAAGACTTAATATTGTTTCCTCGTTAATCATCATAAGCTCCTTTATTGACATATTTTTATGCCTCCAATTTTGTTAAGGCAGTTACCAATTTGCCAAACTCTTTATGATATTTATTTTCATATGAAGAATTATTGCTATTATTTTTCGTCAGTATCAGTGGTTCAAGCTTTTTATACAACATTGTTAAATACGATGTCGCCGCTCTTTCCGTAACTTTAACATCATATATTCCGGTATTTACCCCCAATGAAAAATGCTCTATTCTTGCCAAGTACCCCGACAGAACCCTGTATTCATTAATAGTATTATCATACTCATGATGAGTGTTCCAGAATTCAGTTGCTGTTCCTTTTTTCGCAGTGACAAATTTTCTTTTCTCTTCTGCCGACTCATTCCATTTGTCCGAAATATCCTTTATTTCTGCAAAGGTATATTCATTTAATTTGTCAAAAACCTGTTCCTGTAACAAATTCAACGCCTCTAATGTTGACTGTTTCTTTTCCCTTTGTTCGCCCCTGTATTCAACTAACACAGTATAAAGAAAGGTTACAAAGGAAATTATAACTGCTATAATTGATATTATAAGTTCCATTTCTACACTCCTTTGTAAATTTACTTTTCTATATATTTTTTATTAAGACTCATAACCTTTTCTATTACCATATTTCTGACCGATTCAGGTTCAATTATCTCTACTCTGTCGCTGTACTGGAACGCCCAATTTGCCATAGCGTACGGACTGCACTTAACTTCAACTATATCGTCATATGGTTCTGATTCTTCTGTTCTTATGTATTTAAATGTATCACCAAACCAATCGTACATAAAAGTGTAATCAGCACGCAAAGGCTTTGACGGATTATTTTTTTCTTTTGGACTTTTTATTCTCAATTTAATCTTTACAGGATTATCAAAAGACATATTCAAATGAGATAACTGAAAATCTTCGCTCCACGACTGAGGAAGATTATCAACCTTCCACTTGCTGACTGACGGAATACCGTTTATATTATGTTTTTCATCTCTCCCGGGGATTTCAATTTCCGACATTAAATCAATACGCCATATCGACATATTTGTGATTGTTTTCTCGCTAAACACAAGCTCTTTACAAGCTAGTAGATAGTATCTTCCGCCGCTTGCAACAATATAATAAGGACTGACCGTATCTTTCTTATTGTGATTCGGCACAAGCTTTTTGTACTTGTCATAGCCGTTAAAAGTAAAGCTTATTTGCACACCGTCATCTATTGCATGCTGAATCTTCAGCAGATTTTCACGCAGGATTTCTCTGTCGACAAGCACAGGCTCTTTTATTCTGCAAATATTCTTTGCACCTTTTTTATAGAATTTGGTTGTCAGGTTATTTTCTATTTTTTTAATAATCTTGTTTGCAGATTCCGTATCTATTGTTTTTGAAAACAAAATACTTTCAATCATACTGTTAATTTCCTCATATGTGAAAGTATGATTATAATACAACCCTCGGATTCTCATTGTCTGATTATCGTCATATTCATCTTCTGAATCGCTTTCATCAAGCGATTCAGCCCCGAATTTTTTGACGAAATCTTTAAAAATAAGTTTCCATTCATTTTCAGACTTTACTCCGTATTCATCAAAATTCAAAGCCATCGCCATTTTTACAATCGTGTCGTTATAGGTTTCCTTGTCACCCAGATACGGCTCGATTTCAGATTCTCTTCTTAAAGCCGCCTGTGTTACAGTGTGTTCGCTGTCAGAATTCAACTTTAAATATTCAAGTATCTTGAACGCTCTTTCAAGCTTTGAAAATCTCTCTTTTTGTTCTTTCATTTTACTTGCCTCCGTTTCAAATTCATTATATCACACATTTGCTCGGTTTTTTCCAACTTTCTGCAAAAATTTTAAATAAAAAATATTTTAAATTTAAGTTTAAGCGGAAAACTCCGCCTGACTGATTGGCATAATAGTCAATGTCAGCTGAACAAATGAATAATTAAGGAAGGCGGAATTTAAATGAGCAAAATTTCAAAAGAAGCGAAGAAAGAAGAAACTGTTAAAAGATTGGAGGAATTAACAAAAACATTTAATCTGCGACCGAATATATATTAAAATATTTTAAGGAGGATAAGCTTTATTACTCATACATAACCTGTAAAGGTCTGCTGGGGACTATTGACACCATTAACTACGATAAAAGGTATGCTGAAGTCGTTGACAGATTTGCAGAAGAATATGATTGTCTTGTTTATCACGTCATTGAAACCGGCAACACTATAGCGTTATTGTTTGTCAGCGATAACAAGGAAGGGTGGGAATTCGAAACACTCTGCTGCGGTCAATATGTTTTTGCATATGTGTGCAACTTTGACAATCCCGATTATTCAGAATTTTGGGATATTATTATAAGCAGCTTTAAAGGAGCTTTAATCAGGATAGGAGAATATGTTCGGGTAACAGATTCATCTGAGAATATTTTTTGAAAAGGAGAATTGTTATGGAAAGAAGAAGAATTACAGTATTTGATAAATCAAAAGAATTCCAAAAAATTGAGCAGAACAAATGCAACGAAATGATTATCAATGATATACTGAACCCACTGCTTCAGATAATTTATGCGCTCAGAGAAAGCGATAATTTCAACAACATCCCCGGTACTGATGTCGGCAAAAAACAGGCTGGGACTATTACACAAGCGAATTTAATAATATTTACAGAGCCATTAACTGCAACTTATTTCTTTCAGAATATCAATACAGAGAAATTTACAAAACAGTACAGGGAATTCACTCATACACAAGAAAGTTTTCAGGTGCTGACGGCTTGCAGGACTTTTTCTTTGAAGCAAACGAAAATCTGCATTACTACACATTTGCATTCAGCGAGGACGGAAAACGCTGTAAAAATTATTTAAAAATTCGTCAGGACAATGCCCCGACTGAAAACGAGTATTCAACGTCAGAAATTTACCACGCAAAAAACACTCTAAGAAATGATGAATTGAATCTCCGTTTTGAAGAGGAAGATTTTTTTGTTGAAGAACTTGCTTATGCGGTCAGAGTGATTTTTATAAACATAATCAGGGAAAATGAAAGAGAATCAAAACCTTAAAACGCCGTACATAAAACTATAATAATTACATAAAAAATGCGAAGCCATAAAGAGCTACGCACGAAAAAAGCACGGCTCATTTGCTGTTACACAAAACTTTCACTACATCTCAGTGCATATGGAAATTGAGCCTGCATTTTTACCAAGAAAAACACAAACCGAGATGTAATTATTTTTAGTTTTGTGTAGCACTTTTATATACTCAAAGTTTGCAAGAAAGGGCAAATACAAATTCTAATTATCTGAAAGACTTAGTAACTTCACAGAGATTTTTCCTTTGAAGTTCATGCAACTTTCTGTTAGTTTTCAATTCTGGAATGTATCTCGGGCATAAAGGCAACAGTACAATCCTTAAAATACCATGTTTTTGCATTTAAGAGGTTCATACGATCTGTAAAAAAGTTCCTTTTTACAGATTAAACCCATCCGTAATCCCATTCAACTTTGTCAAATCTCTTTTTACATAATACATTTCTGTAATTTCAGAAGTTGTATGACCGAGCAAGTCGGCTACCTGTCTTGGAGTCAGAGATTTTATTGTACCGTCTGCTTGCTTTATGCCGTTTACGAGGTTAGTGGCAAAAGTATGACGGAGTGAGTGCAAGCCTTTGGTTTCTATGCCTGCGGCTTTGAGAATTCTGTAATAGCGTTTTCTGAAATTTACAGGTCTGGTAAAGTTGCCGTTTTCATCGGGTATCAGCGGTGAGTCCTCTCCAAAGTAGAATTCATTTCTTAAATCAAGTATCATTTCTATTGCAGTATCGTTCAGCGGAACATCTCGTTTGCTTGTGGCACTTTTCAGCTTGCCGACCTTAACCTCTCGTCCTTTTTCTGCTGTGACACCGTCACGCTTTGATATTTCCTTAACACCTCTGTTAAGGTGCATTACACGATTGTCAAGGTCAATGTCGCTGTTAAGTAGTCCGAGTGCTTCGCCTGTTCTCAATCCTGTGTTCAGCATAAGAATGTATGCGGCGACTTGCTGATATTTTCTCTTGCCGTTTGAGAATGTACTAAACGCTTCATCTTTAAATATTTTAATCTCTTCCGACGTGAATATCGTTATGGTTTCGCTCGTCGGAAGATTTTCTTTGTCCTGCGCCGCCAGAAAGTTGCTCTTCTTAATCATCGGAGCGCTTATCATAGGATTTCTGTCAATATACTCTTGTTGAGTAAGATAACGGAAATACTCATTCAGCACATTATGAACCTTCTTAACTGTTGTGTAAGCATAACCCTCGTTCATTTTGTCATTGAGCAATTTTTTAATGTCCGCCGACTTGATATCTCCGACTACCTTATCGCCGATATACGGATAGATTTGATTTTTCGCAGTACATTCATACCGGTCATATGTAGTGCGTTCCACAGATGGAAACTTAAATACCTCAAGCCAGTTCTGCATACTGTCACTAAGCCTTTTCTTTGTTTCCTGCGACTCAATTATTGAGTCATTAAACGCTGCAATATATTCCGTCATCTTCTTGTTGACCTCAGCCTTTGTCGTACCTGAAAAGCTTTTTCTTTTACGCTCACCGCTTTCATCCATATACCAAACAACACCACCCCAGCGGTTGTCCGTTCTCTTGAATGCGTTGCCGTTTGTAAGTAATTTCCTTGTTGACATAATATCAGCTCCTTTTCAAGTACAACAACATACCATAAATCAATCTGAATATCCAGACCAAATTTGAATTTCTCAAAAATCGCCCACATCGTTTTTATTTGTTGTTTTCGATTACTTTCCTGCTGAATGCAATAAAATCGCAACACGGGCAACATATGGCTCAACAGAGGGATTACATTGACATTGTAAATCCCTGCTCCTCGTCATTTTCGATTTCATTCTGATTAACTGTTCTGTCGGTTTTAAGTCCGTGAGCAACCTTTTTCTCTTCAAGTTTAGATTTTAGTTTGCTGTCAACCTGACCGAATAATTTAGCTCGTTTACGCTTGCAACTGTTTGCAATCAATTTTGCGAGTGTGAAGACTATTCCTGAAACAGATTGCTCAACACTTGATTTATCAATTTCCATTGTCGGAGTTGCCTTGGATAATAAACTAATCGACTTCAAGATGTAATTCTTAATACTTCTGAACTCCTTGTTATCTTCAAGCGGTATATCGGGCCTTTCTTTATCGTAGTATAATGACAGTTTTTCTCTGTTGATTTCGTTCCACTTCAAATAGAGATACTCAAGATTTTTATCCTTTGCAATTTCCGCCACAATATTATTGACGGTTTCCTTGATTGATTTGGGAAGGTAACCATACATCAACCTGCCGTTGTAACTTTTGAGCTGTTCATCAAGTTTTCTAAACAGCTCAACCATTTTATCGGAAACATAAACATCCGAATCAATATTTGAAAATAAATCATCAATTACATTCTTTGCTTCATTTTTAAGTTCATCACGGATTTCTGTCTGCATTTCAAACAACTTGTATTGCTCATTTCTGAATATATCATTGCCGAATGAACTACGCATACTCTCAATGCCATTGTTAGTAAGATATCCTTGTCCTGATTTAGAATAAACAAGCAGATGTATGTGAGGATGATGTGTTGTGTTATGAAATGCTCCGTACCATTGCAAATCGCTTGGCTCTATTTTATGAGCCTTGGCAATTTCTAAAACATTTCTTCTCACAAGACTTTTCCACGCATTTGCATTGTTGTAGCCAAGTCTTTCAGCATCTTCTCTTTTAAGACTAATGACATGAGTCCACACAATTCCATTGTGACTTGAAACTTCATCCGCTACCTCATCAAGATTTATCTTGTTATCAGTTTGAGAAAACAATCCGTGGTTACCTAACTTCTCAACACCGGGTCTTTCAGCATAATAGTTTACCAGCTTTTTAACACCGTCTATCCTGTCTGCGTTGCGTTCAAGGAATTCATTCAGAAACTCCGTTGCATTAACCTTAGTTTTATTTTCAAGATAAGACTTCATCTCGGGATAATCCCAAGCTTCAGGTACAGTTTTAAGTGCAATGCAGATTAAATCATTTTGCGTTTTAGTTGCAGGGGAGTTATCAATACCGTTTGGCAGTTTTTCAACACCCTCACGAGTGCCCATATATTTTATCAGCTTACCTGCATTTGATGATGCAGGATTTTTTATATATCGGCTTGTAAAAATAATCTTCGGCATAGATTAACCTCGTTGGAATTTGTACGCATCTTCAAAAGTTATAATGCCATTGTTCCTTGCAACTTCTTCCGCACAGAGATTATTGAGCGCCGACAATGAAACTTTATCAATCTGATTTGTTGCTGATATAACATTACTTAGTTTTGCTTGTTCTACAGCCACCTTAAAAAGCATCTCAGAAATATTTTTCTCAACACTTTCAATTTCACTTTTAATGGTCTGAGCAAGGATTGGCGAAAGATAATCAATACATTTTTTCTGATGAAGATAACCGATGTAAAACTGAACAGCCTGACAGACAAAATCACTTTTTGAAGTTGCATTTGCTGTATCAAGCATTTCTGTCATTTCTTCTACCATTGAAGGTTTCATCCAATAGGCATATTTCTTTTTATTTTCGCTCATTTCTGATAGACCCCTCAAATTCTGATTTTTGACATACTGCAAAACCGCATAACAGTCGGCTCTGCCGTCTGATGTGACACCGTGGGGAGACGCCCCACTTTAACCTGCTTAAAATAATTTCCCCTTAATTCGGTGTAAAATCGCAGTTGCCACTTGCTTTTTGAAATTTTCTTTGGATTATGTTCTTCTGACTTTCAAGCATTGCCTTATCCAATTGGCTTTGATTAAAGTGATCAACCGCTGTTTGGATGGGCTTGATCGTATAGAGTAAATTACCGTTTAACTTCAACCCGTTTTGAGTAAAAATCTTGGTGTGTTCAGTTGAAATCAATTCTTTTTCTTCAAGCGCTTTAACATATTTCTGCACCGTATTTACAGAAGTGTTTAAGGTTCTTGCAATAGTTTTGTAGCTGGGATAGCAAGTATAGTTCTTACGATTTTCACAACTCATCAGATATGAGTACAGAGCAATCTCCGGCATTCTTAAACCTAAACAGAAGATATCATATGGCATAGGAAAAAATCTATTATTCATTCGTCCTCACTTTCCCAGTTGACTTTCAATCCAACTGATGAAATTTTCTTTTGGCACTACCATTCTTGAACCGATTTTGATAACAGGAAAGTCCTTGCTATGCATAAGTTCATAGGCAGATGAATCTGCAATCCCAAGCACCTTTGCAATTAATACGGCATTCAAAAACAACGGAAGTTCATCATAACTTTTGTAAACGCTTTGTTTCAAATTAATCACCTCTGCTTTTAAAATAACAGAAAATTGACAGTCAGACAATAGAATTGTATAATCTTAGTTGGAGTGATGTTGATTATCGAAAATCTAAAACATTTACATTTTCTAATTTTGGGAGCAGATTATGAAGAAAGATTACTCGGAATATAAACATACGGATTACGAAAAATATAATATTGCAAGGCAAAGCAACAGCTATGTGTACTATGATTTCTTCATTAACTTTGCATCATTCGATCCTGACTCGAAATTGTTTTCAATCAAAGTTGATAGGGTTAATGAAGACCTGTCTATGAAGGACGCTATTGATGAATTTGAAGAACTCGAACGCTCACTTAGAAATGTTCATCCTGACATTTTGTCTGATGAAGATATTGCTGATTATGAACAGAGTAGGGTTGAAGGCTTAGAGAAAAACAGAGCCTTGCGAAAACATTTCTCTGCAAAATATAATATTGACTGGGCTGATAGTGACAAGTATTTTCAAGATCTTATAGATGAATACGAAATTAAAAAAGAAGAGCCTCTTCATAATGTGCTTAGCGGTGCTGTAATTGACCTGCAAATAGGTGAGGGAATTCTTGATTTTATCTATGCAGACTTTAAAACACCATTTAAAGAAAGCTACGGATTTGTTTCTGCTTTTGACAAATTCATTAAAAACAGCGAAGAGAAAAGGCACATTGAATTTAATGAAAAACCTGAAAAAATATACAACTGTAATCAGGAAAATGTTGAAATGTATTTCAAATATACAGACAGAAAGCTTTTCATTGAGAATATAGCAAATGCGTCTTTATACTCAGCAATTTGTCCTCCTGTGTTTTTGAAAGAAAACTTACCCGTTGAAGGTTTGAAGTGGTATTACAACTATCTAATTACATTACAGAATGAGTATAAGGAGCTAATAGAATTCTGCTTTGACGAAGACTTCTATCCGGAGGTAATGGAGAAAATCAAGCCGGCTGAGAGGTATTATCTTTATAAAATAATTCATAATCAACCTCTGACAATTCAAAGAGAGGAGTATTTTAGTTACAGCAGAAGCAATCCAAATGGAAAAATCCTGCCGATTCATTTATCTCATGAGGATTTTCTCAGCAGAGTTATGAATGAATATGAGCCGACTGAACAGCATAAGGAATTTCAAAAGAAATATAATTTAAGTAATGCCGAAATGGAAGTATTCTGCCGTTTTCCTATTTCCCCTAATACGAGTTATAAATTCAGAAACATCAGAAAAGCACTTGAACTTGAATTCACAAAAATGCTTGAACAGGATATTCGTTTCAGAAAATGCAAACGCTGTGGCAAGTATTTCATTATGAAGGGCAACTACAACACAAACTACTGTGACAGAATTGCCGAGGGTGAAATTCGGAACTGTCAGGATATTATGGCACTTGAAAACTACAAAAAGAAAACGGCGGACAACGCCGCCATAAAGATTTATAACAAATATTACAAGAGATATTCCGCCAGAGTTAAGGCTCATACCATTCTTGAAAAGGATTTTAAAAAGTGGAAATATCAGGCAATGACTAAAAGGAATGAGTGTATTGATGGTAAGCTTACAGAGGAAGATTTTATCAATTGGATGGAGAGTTGCTTCCCAAATAGGAACAGAAAGCATTAAAATACAGACCAGAAAATTTAATCAACTTGATACACAAACTTTTCAGCGGTTTCTTAGCTTATCTTTGTTTATAGCGACGCAGATTTTGAATGTGCAACATTGTAAAAAACAGGAAACCACATTTTCGTGATCTCCTGCTGAGAAACGCAAGTAGCACGATTGCTGTTGCCTTAAATATTACGACCACTATATTTTTCTTTTACTTTTTCCATGTTTGTGGCATTAAAAAAGTATTCCTAGATAATAAAGATAAACTATTTTGCTTTTGAGCAACAACAAATATTTCTTTTCCACTTATTTCATCCACTTCTTGACTCATGTTTTTAGCGCTAAAACAATATGAATCAATTACACGAAAACCAGCTTTTTGAAGCAAGTTATCTATTCCTTTTATAGTATAACGCCTGTCTCTAATAATATATTCACAAGGAAGACTATTTTTACTAAAAAATTGCTCCTTTCTATACACTATACCGGACTTATCATCGATTAACATAGAATCACCGGAAAACACATCTCCTGTTTTTTGCATAGTATTGGTTCCTTGAAGTTTTAATAGTGCGTCTATGTTGTCATCAATATCTTCAAGAACATTCCAACATTTTCTTTTTGTATATGTCATATTCATGACAGAAATAATTAGGATACCTTTATTATTTAAAATCTTTCTAATTGATTTCAATAAATTTAGGTTCTCTTTGTCGTTGGGAAATGATCCAATAACATCATAAAGAGCAATCGCTACATCATATTTTTCTTTAAATTTATATGACCTTACATCTCCGCTAATAAAACACTCAGGATTATATGCTTTTTGAGCCGATTTGATATTTTCTTTTGAAAAATCAATTCCCTTGGTTTTTATACCTCTTTTATTTAATTCTATTGTGTGTCTACCAATACCACAACCAACATCAATTACTGAATCATTCTTCTTGATATATTTTTCACAAAGATAATCTATTTCTTCCTTTGTGCGTGAAGTCCATTTGTGATTTTGCATATTCATCATAGAATAAGCTTGCTGAATAATATCATTTGAATATTCTAGATAAGCATCCAATTGTTGTGTATCATCAATTCGTGGAGGTTGGGAGTTAAAAGTAAAAGCCAACCATTCGTATCCTTCGGGTAATTCTCTGTTTAAAAGAAAAGTTCCCCTCTTATATGTTTTTTTAATGCGTTTATTTAAGCCTTTATGATCAACATAAAATTCAGTATTTACCATTCCACACGAATAATTATCTATCCATGAGCTGTCATCAAAAATATCATATGCTACACTTTTTAATTTATCTAATTTTTTGTTTATAGTATTTGGATCTACTTTTCTCATGGTTGCTCTCTCTAATGCCTTGATTGTCATTGGATTTGAAGTGAACAATCACCAAGCGTAACAATCAGACAACCCCCATATAGAATGAAGAAGTTTACTGCCTATACCATTACCGCGAAATTGCTTTGCTACAACCAATTGAAGAATCCAGATAATATTTTTTGTCTTTTCTCCTTTCCTTTTTATATAAAAAGCATGCCCAATAAGATTTGATTCAAAATAAACCATTGCGACAAATCTGTCTGGTTTATTTACAAAATTCTTTTTTATCATACTTGGTGGAAATTTCACTCTTTCATTACACTTGGAACTGTCTGGACAATATGAAGACCATACACCGTAGTGTTCTGAAAACAGATTTGATGTGTCAATAATCTCTTTTTCAGACATATTACAGCATGGAATGTTTTTGTAAACTAAATAATCTGTTTTTCTTAATTTATTATGTTTCATTAAATCATCACCATAAATCCTTTCACCTATAATATATATATCCTAAAAAATTGCATATAAATATGCAATTTACAAAATATTATAATAGAATATATACTGCATTTAATATTTTGTAATGAAAGTTTGTCACTTATGAAACACAAACAAATACTCGTGTGCGATGAGCAAAAAGTTATATTTCACGCTGTTTGTTTTCCAATAACCTGTTGCCCTGCAATTATGCTGTTCCTTTATGATGATTTCCTTTAGCTTAAAGCCTGCGTCCTGAAAGATTTTCATTACCTCAAAAGACATCGGAACCATATGCCCTTTCTGACGGGTATCTCCCATAAGCACTGCACAAAACTTATCTTTCTTTAGTACCCGATAACTTTCGGCTGCAACCTTTTTCATTTCTTCAAGAAAATCCTTGACTTTAAGCTGAGATAAATCTCCGTCTATACCGTCGCTGTATTTGATGATATTAGCGTAGGGTGGATGAGTGCATATCAGGTCAATACTCTCATCCGGGATAAACTCAAGATTTCGTGCGTCGCCTTTTTTTATATACACTTTTCCTGTTGCAGGTTCGTAATCAAAATCAATCTTTTCTCTGCACCGTTCTAAAGCAACATCGTTAATATCCACTCCGATTATATCACGATTCAGTAGCTTTGCTTCAACAAGCGTTGTTCCGCCGCCTGCAAACTGGTCAAGCACTAAATCTCCTTCTTTTGAATAGCGGAGAAGAATATTGCGAGGAATGTACGGCGACCAGTTACCTCTCCACTTTGCATCGTGAGTTGCCCAATCTCCACGTTTCGGAAACGACCAATGCGTTGTCATTTCCAATTCAAAATCTTCAGGTTCCCATTTAGTTATCTTTTTATTTGGCACTATACAAGCCCCATTTCTATAAGATGGTTATATAACATATTTCTTCCTGACCAATTCCAATATGTAATATCCTGCTCTATAAATAACCACTTAATGGCAAGTAAAATAATTGCAATAGGTCTTAATATTCCATCTCCATCCGGAAAAACTACATTTTCTAATACCTTAAAACTATATTCATTAATTTGAAAAATATTGATAATTTGCTTTGCAACTATATCGTATTCATGCTCATAGTTGTTTTTTACATAGTTTAAAACTTTAAATATATCATTATGAGAAGGGTTACTATACCTTCTATTCTTTTTAAAATACATTCCACTAATATTTACCGTAAAATCAAAATCCTTGTTCAAACCTGTTGGTCTTTTGAGAACAATTGAATATTCACCATAGTGCTCTACGATATAGTGATATTTGGAACAATTTTCACCTTTACCAATTCCGGGTTCTTCTAAAGTAAATAATTTAGCAACTTCTATTCTGATGCCAGTTCTATTATCAGATTGAAGATTGTATTCAATATTATGCAATGCCATGTTAACCTCCATATGCAATTCTTACATCATAAACAAATTGCTTTTGAAAATAAAAAGCATGGTTTTTGTTTGAAACTTTCCGTCCGTATATTTTTGAATAAATTGGATGATAAGGCTTAGAGTCCTTGCTCCTAACCTGAATATGCCTACCGTTTGATGTATGTATAAATCCATCCTTTGATGTTTCAATGTGTTCTTTTAACTGTCTGCAAATAGAGTAATAATCATCTCTCCAAATGTTCAAAAGAGAAGAAAACTCGGGTTTTGACAAATCAATATGAATTGCATCAAGAAACATCCAGTTATGCGGATCTCCGACTTTGCAAACAGGTACATACAACATATTGTTGATTTTCTCGTATAAGTGTGTTTCTTCAAACGGTTTTTCAACAATTAGTTCGTCAATAATACTTGCAATTTGCGTAATAAAAACTGTCTCAAGAGGTCTACCTGTTGCATCACATTTATTGCTCTTTAGTTCTCCGTCCTCAAAGTCGATGTTTGCATTATCAAGTTTCTTTCCTAAAGCCATTTCCAGTAATTGACCGGTTTTGCCTTTGTTCTTGATAATCATAGGAAAATCTAACTCTTCAAAAATATCCGCAAAAGGGATATTGCAAATGGTTTTAATTTTTGCCTGTGCTTCTTTTAACTTCATAGTTATTGACCTTCTTTCCAAAGGAACAAACTGCACATATTGCGCAGTTCAAATAATCATATATAGGGTATTAAGTATTAATCTGATAGTGCAGAAAAATTTTTTCTGCACCATCAGCACTTTTGTTAGGGATTTAACTATCACTCCTACATTCTTTGCACCAAGACTGGGGAATGATTTTTTCATCGCCCATATTTCTGTAACCAAAAAGCTCTTCTATCTCTTCTTCTCCGTGAGCAATTTTACCACAGTTTGGACATTCTGCATATTCACCATATGGCATCATTTCATCCCCCTTTTTTTAATAATTTTTAATCAACAGTTCATTTATTTTTCCTCTGCCTTTACCTTTGCTGTTAATAGCTCTGTTTGCCGACACTCGATTTATGTTAAGCCCGGCATACAGGCCATCAAAGAATTCGTCATTTTCATCTACATTCTTCGGATCTGAATTACTTGCCATTACCTTCGCTGTTTTAAGTGATTTAATAAATTCGGCTAATTTAATCTGATCTTCATCATTAAAGTCATCAACATTGTATGACGTAAATTCAGACGTCTTTGTCAGCGGTCTGTATGGCGGATCGAAATATACTAAAGTGTTTTCATCAACTACATTTTCAATGCAAGTATAATCGGCTGTCAGAATAGTAACGCATTGCAAAAGCTCTGAAGTTTTTTTGAGGTTATCAATATCGCAGATTTTCGGATTTTTATAAGCTCCCATCGGCACATTATACAAGCCTTTTCTGTTGACTCTATACAAACCGTTGAAACAGGTCTTGTTCAGGTAGATAAACAATGCTGCCCTCAACAACGAATTGTTTTCATCCGGTTTCTGAATTTCTGCGTTGAACTGCTCTCTCTGCTGATAGTAGTATTCTTTTCTGCCCTCGTCATTTCTTTTAAGGTGCTCGTTTTCGTACTTCATCAGCAATTCTATTAACTGAGTTACATTTTCTTTTACTGTTCTGTAAGCGTTCATAAGCTCGGCATTCGTATCGCATATATAGACCTCGTCCATTTCATATGTGTTGAGAATATCAAACAGCACAGCTCCTGCTCCGACCATAGGCTCACAATATTTGCGTATGGTTGTTCCCATTCCGGCAGGATAGAATTTTCTGATTGTAGGCAACAGCTGTCCTTTACCGCCTGCCCATTTCACAAAGGGTTTTGCAGGATTTTTCTTGTCATATCTTATTGTTCTTCCGTCAACAGGCTTTACAGCGTCCTTTGGTATTATCCACATATTTCCGAGCATAGCTACATCGGGAATTCTGTTTTCCTGACACAAAGTTATAACTCTCCTATGGGATATACTCCATTTTTCTGCGGCTTCACCAGCAGTCATATAAGCAAGCATTCTATCACCTCGAATATTACTGTTTTTATTATATTCTAATTCTGGAATAATAGCAATACTATTTTTATATAAAAAAGAAAATTCAGATCTATGTACTTTATCCATAAGAAAAAACTCACTTTCTTTTGTAAAAGTTATTTTTTCCTTGAACACACTATTTTCAGGTGATATACTAAACATAAAGAATATACTTACCAAAATATTATGGAGGATACTTTGAGCAGAAATAAGAGCAGAATATTAATGCTATACAGAATACTGGAAAAATACACTGATGAAGATCATCAATTATCTATGGAGGAGATTTTACAAAAGCTCTACAACAAAGGATTTGAATGTGAACATGACTCTGTAAAAAGAGATATTAAATTACTGCGTGAAGATTTTGGCGTAGAAATAATTTCAGGCAGAGGTAGAAATGCTACCTACTTTATCGGAGACCGTCTTTTACAAAACGCCGAAATAAAATTATTGTTAGACTCTATTTATGCCTCTAATATTATTCCAAACGGCATTGCGGAGAGTATATCAAAGAAGTTGAGAAGCACCGTCAGCATATATGATGCAGAAGCATTAGACAGGAGTATTTTAGGTATCAATATTGCAAAAAGTGAAAACAAGAGAATACTAATCAACATAAATAATATTATGCACGCAATAAATAATAAAAAGCAGATTTCCTTTGAATACCGTCATTGGACTAAGGATAAGGTCCTGAAAAACAGAAATGGAAAATCATATTCATTAAATCCGTTTACACTTATTTGGGCAGACGGTAGATATTATCTTTATGGATATGACACCAAGGAAACTGATGGTATTCTTAAAGAAAGAGTTTACAGAGTTGACAAACTCTACCATATTGAACAGTTGGAATTTGAAATAAGAGGAAAGGAACAGTTTTCAGAATTCAATCCGGATACATATGTATCCCGAAGAATCGGCATGTTTTCCGGGAAAGAAGAATGTATTACTGTAAAAATCCCCGAATACTTGGTAGGTGCATTTCTTGACCAATTTGGTACAAACATTGAAATTTGTGATGACGAGCAAACAGAATATTTACAGGTTTCCTTTTATGCTGTTCCGTCTAATATATTTTTAGGATGGATAATTGGTCTTGGTAATGTAGAGATTTTACAGCCCGATAATGTGAAATCAAAAATGCTCGAACTTTTAAAAAAGAATATAGATTTATGTCAAGGATAAATAGGGGGTACTATATGCCCTTATTTATCCTTTTTATTATGTTATACTATATAGTGACAAATCTTAACGAGGTGATAACTACGAAACAATACATAGACTCAGTTTTAAACGACAATGTAAACGGCCTTTTTCTTTGTGAACTTCCCACAGGATACGGAAAAACTTACACAATCACAAATTGTATGCGAGAATACGCCGCAAATCCTAATAACACAAGAAAAATAATATACCTTACAACCCTCAACAAAAATCTTCCGGAAGAAGATTTAAAAAGAGCATATAATGATGAAAAATTATACAATAAAGAGGTACTGCGAATACGTTCAAATTTTGATGAAGTTGTAGATAAAATCCCTGTTCTTGATATTCCTGAAGAATTTATATCCGCTGAATATTATGAACTTGAAAAAGCAATAAGAAATTACACAAAAATAAAAAACAGCAATATAAACGATACTCAATATCAACAGATGTTAGTTGATAATGTTAACAGGGCAGAAAGAAATTTCAGACACTTTGTTTCCGATACACTGAAAAAGAGGTTTTCAAATAAAAAAGACAAGCTAAAAGCAATAAAGAATGATGCAAATTACAAGTGGATAGGTGCACTTTATCCTGCAGTATTTACTGATGAAAGAAAGATTATTCTTATGAGTATCAGCAAATTTATGAAGCGAAATTCTGTTATAGTAGAACCTAGTTATGAATTTATAAAATCTCCTTTATTTACCGATTCAATCATTATTGTTGATGAATTTGATGCGACAAAATCCACTATTGAAAATGAGCTGATTGAAAGAGCTGTTTCAGTTCGAGAAGATTATATTTCTGTTTTCAGGCAGATATTAAGAACTTTTAACACGGATTATTTTTCAAACAATCTTAAAAAGGCTATTGACTCAATTGACTATAGTAAAGGTAAAATAATTACCTTTGCAAAGTTGAAAAAAGAGGCGGATGAAATTGCCAATAAATATCACACTAATCTGAGTATAAAGGTAAACGAAAATCATATTGACAGAAAACAAAATTTCCTGTTCAAGGATGCTACCTACCACTCTATACTAAATGGAAATGCAAAGTATATTCGTGCAACAAAGGATAAGGAGGAAAACATTGTTAAGGTTTTCTTTGAGGATAAAAAAACATTCTTTGAAAACCGCAAAAAAGACGATATTGTAATTTATAGCTTTTTAAGAGATATTAACAGATTTTTACTTCACTTCAGAAGATTTCTTTTTCACTGGGCTAATGAATATATGAACATCATCAACAAGGAAAGACCGTTTATTGCTGATGCTATGACTATTGAAAATGCTATATCTACTATTATGAAAAAGCTTGAGCTTAGCAGTAACCAAAGCAAACTCCTGCTTGGTGAATTATGTGAGCAGAAAATAAGTCAGAAAGAAAAACACAATATTCCAGACGATTCTTTCTACCAAAAAGGAATTGAAATCTTTGAATTTGAAGATAGCGACTCACACTTTGACTTTACAAATCTCAGTTTTATAAAACTATATGATACACCTGAAAAAATTATAGGATATATTTCAAAGCACAATGCTGTCATCGGACTTTCAGCTACCGCTGAAATACCTACTGTTGTCGGCAACTACAATCTTGATTATCTCAGAAACTATCTGGAGAACGACTTTCATTCTACACCTGAAGATATGAAAGACAGAGTTAAAAAACAGATGTTCAGGCTTTATGAACCATACAAGGACAAAGGAATTAGTATTAGCACCGAAGTTATCAGTACTGAGTACAGTGAAAGCAGAAGTGAAGATATTTGCAGAGAATTATTTGGAAACAATGATTTTGCAATGGTATGCGGTAATATTATTGACAATGAGTGCGAAGAAATATATTACCGCATCAGGTACTGCAATATTCTGTATGCTATGGTATCCTTCCTTAAAAATACAACACTAAAATCCATGCTTTACCTTGGAATGGCTCTTCCTGAGGAAAACAAAGCATCTATGAACTATAATCTGCTTTTAGGATTAATGGAAAAGGCAATTTTATTTTGCGGACTAAACTATAACGCAACAGATACACTGTTTGTGCTTAAAAGCAAAAATTTTGAAGAGGATAAAAAAGTTCTGATTAATAAATTGGAGCAAGGAGAAAAAATTCTTATAATTTCTTCTTACAGTACAATCGGCGCAGGGCAAAATCTGCAATATGCAGTTACAGACAAAACAAACTATATTGAACTTGCCGAATATAAAAATCCAAAGGATAAACGCCACTTTACAAAGGATATTGATGCTCTGTATCTTGGAAATATTACAAATCTTACTACCAATATTTATACAGATGAAAAAATTACAGTTAACCAGCTGATAAGTATGTTGGTACAAATAGAAAGTCTGTATGAAAACGGAGAAATCAAGCGTTCACAACTTAATAGTCTTATTAGAACAGCCTTTAATTCCTACTCTACAGGGCATACCTATGAAAATAATGAACTATATAAAATTAAAAGTATCCGTATGCAGGCAACAAGAGAAGTCATTCAGGCAGTAGGCAGAATGTGCCGCACATTTGTGAAAAACAGAAACATTAATATTTACATTGAGGACAAGCTGCTTGAAAAGATATATAGCGGTGAACTACGGAAAAGAATAATGTCGCCTGAGCTGGAGGCTATTGCTGTTTTGAGAGAAACTCTTGGAAGTGATTATTCGGATGAACGGCAGCGCATCCTTAATACTGCAGAAAAAATATCTTCAACCGGAATGTGGACTATTAAAGGCTTGCTTTACAGAAAATGGAACGAAAGGAGTATGCAAATATGGCATGAATTAAGAGAGCTGGTGTTGACTTTTCCTACTGCAAATCAAAGCCAATATAATGCTGACTATAATTTGAAAATGCTTTATATTACTGCCGGTAAAAAAATCGACAAATACCTTTACTCTCAGTACTATGATTTTGATGATGTAATTATTGATTTTGGTACAAGTAAAATTGACTTTCAAAACAGTGGCAGAGCAAAAATGAAGGGTATAACAAACGAAACTATTATTTATGAGGCAGGAGAGAAAAACTCTTATCTTCCATACGCGATGAAATATAGCGGTATGAGAGAACACTTCATTAAATTAGGTTATGCAACAACTTTTGAAAAAAATATGTATATGATGAGCCCTGTGCTTTTCCACAATATCTATAAAGGTGCATTAGGAGAAGTCTGCGGCGAGTTTATACTAAGCAGAGAACGGGGAATGAAATTAAAGCCAATTAATGACCCTGATAGATTTGAGTTCTTTGATTTTGAACTTAATGACGGTATTTATGTTGACTTCAAAAACTGGAAGCCTACTTACCTGCAGGACAGAGAAAGCACTACTGAAAGAATACGGCAAAAGCTTGATACTATTAAGGGCAAAAGGGCATATATAATCAACCTTGTAGGAAACAACAATACGAAACCTACTATAAGCTGTGACGGAAAAATTGTAGAGATTCCGGGATTGATTGACCAAGACGGAAAACCTATAACCACAAATATTAATATGATAAGGAGTGAAGATTTTTTATGATACTTACCAACAAGTTTCGAGCAGAATACAACTATGAAAATATAGAAAGGGATTTTGACATTTACTTTGTCAAAGGCACAACAGGTTTATACAATACAAATATCCTTGATATTCCTACCGCTGAATACAAAGCACTTGCAGTACAACATTCTTTTGGAAAAGAAGCACTTGTTCTTTTTCAAAAAGGCAAAGAATATAATCTCAATTTTAGCAGAAAGATAAAAGAGCAGTATCCAAATGTTGCCGTAGAAAAAATCAATGTGCTGGATAAGGCTGAAAGAAACAGGGTTTTCTATTACAATGACAGACTTCTTGCGCAACTGCTTATAAATTCTATGAAAACTCCTAAAGGCGAGTTGTTCTCCTATAATAATCTTACAGGTAAGTTATACTATGGCGACAGCACATCCCCGATAAGAGACAAATCAACTAAAGAAATATATATGTTCCGATTCCTCCAGATTTCACTTAAGCCGGGAATGTACTTAACCCTTGATGTCAAGACATTCAGGAAAAACAGTTATTCAAAACAGGGCAGTTTCTACATAATAGACGCCGAAACAGGAGCTTTCAGAAAAAAACTGAAAAGTGACAAAGTTGACCTGAAGGACACCTTTGCGCCGGGTTCATATAAAAATTCCCACAATACGGTAGAATTTTTATGTTATGAAAACCCAGAAAAATTTTCCAGAAGCAAACTGGGTATAATGAATAAGTTTCTTGAAGATGTAAAGCTAAAACTGTCTGATTACTTAACACTTGAATATGACTCATACGATGCTGCTGATAAAACGGAAATTAAAAAAAGCAAAAAGACTGAAATTAGCGTAGAAGAATTCGGAAAAATGCTTAGTGAAAAAGACGTTACCATATCCGACTACTGCAAGGACAAACAGTCCGAATCAATGCTTGACAGCATTGTTCGCATTCTTGAAAGTGATTACAATATACACCCTCTGATAGATACAACCTCAGAAAGCGGTTACAATATCCGTATTATCTATGGTGAGGAATACTATGAAAATAATAAGTTACCGGACCCACACAAAGATGATAACAACGGTCTGATTGTTCAACATATTATAGTTGAAAACCATAGCGAGGAAAAATTAAAAAACATGGTAAAAAAGGTAGTCCAGGAATTAATAATTAAAGGGGATATTTATAGTCGTAAACTCTCTATTTATGATTGGACACAACTAAAGACAGACAAAACCTGGTCGTTTGTAACTAGAGAAAAGATAGAAGGATATACATACCCTGATTCTCACTTTGAATACAATATGATGACAGTAACACCAACAGGTGATTTGAATTTTGAAACCTTTAATGATATTGAACCCACAGAAAGTACTGATAAAGAACGAATAATGCTTATGTATTCAGAATACAACAAAGAAAACAGCAGGGTATGTAACAGTGTTGAAGGTCTTGTGTTTTCTGATATTAATAATATACACGCAATTGTGAGGACCTGCGAATTTACCATTCCTGACATTTACAAACTCAACATGGCACTTAAAGAAACCAACCCAAACACAGCAGTACGAAAAGAAAATCTAATTAATATGATTAATGCATTTTCATCAGAATATCCACAGTACGCTGATGAAACAAACAATCTTATAGCAATTATAAGAGAGCAGCAACCTGTTCTTACAAAGTATGAAATTCGCAGATTTATGAATATGCAAAAAAAGTATGCTATTGATCTAAATCAGTATATGCGCGATAAATATGGTGTGTGGATGCATCCGAGAATCCAAAGTCTAAAAAATGACGAATACCTTATGAGTAATATCGTAAATATATGCTGTTTTAAAAAGGATTTTGTTCTTGAAGAGGGCGAAGAAGTGTACTATTATGCAGGAGAAAAATCGCTTAGAAGATCCGGTGTCAGCAGAGCTTGTATTATTCGTAAAATAATATCAGAAAAGAAAATGGAATTCAAGGACCTGCTACCACTTCTCTCCGTTGAATTTGTACGCAACGGTCAATATACCGTTGTACCTTTCCCATTCAAATATCTGCGAGAATATATAAAAATCAGCAAAAACATATAGTTTAATATACTGAAAAAATAAAACGAATCTGTTTCCGCTTTGTATTCTTTGTTTACAGCGGCGCAAAATTTGAGTTATGAATTGATTGACAGATTGATTTTAGCATGTTACCATACACTGCAATAAAGGATGTTATTTTAGCATACCGTCAGCATTTGAAATTTCTATAGAATAAAAAAGTCATCAGCTATTATATTGTAAGCTTAAAAATACCAATAGCATCAAAAAAGCATCAAACCACGAAAATGTAATTTTGATGCTATGAATTTGGCTTAAATAGTGGCTTGTCTATGCAGTTTTGAGCTTTCAACAGTCGCTCCAAAACCGCGTGCCGAGGGTTCAAGTCAGCTGACTTCCCATAAGGAACATATAACTTAATTTTTTTACAGAGCAGGTAGTTTTCACTATCTGCTCTGTTTTTTCAACATTTGTAATATAAAAAACACTTACAATATGATATAATAACTTAATGAAATATTACACCGGTTGTTTATTGGAGGTACATATGGTTACGGAGCAGGAAATTAAAAGCAGAAAATTCAAATGTGATTTTGAAAAGGAAAAGCTGTCTTATCAGGTCAGCAGTAAAGAAATGGAGATTTTTTATGAAAAGAAAACAAAGCTTGCAAAAACGCTAAATAATTTTGTGCTGAAACTTGAAATGGATTACGATTGCAGTCGTAACAAAATAGCCGATAAGATTGAAGATAATTGTCAGCAGAGCTGGGACACATATAAAAAAATAATAAACGGAAGAGGTAAAGCCACACGAGTTGCGTTGTATAAATTCTGCATTGGTATGAATTTGAGCAGAGAAGAAGCCGATACCCTGTTCAATCTGACAGAGGAAGGAAGGCTTACCGACGATAACATAGGCGATTATATTTTTATAAGGGCATTAGGTCAGGATTCAATATTCGACTTTATCTATGAATTCGAAAAATACACAGGAAAGAGTATAGCATTAAGGGATAGACCAACAAAATAAAAGAAAGTTAACGGGAAAACTTATCCCTTTCTTATGATAATCCGGCAATATATAATGAAGACACACTTAAATAAAGGAGGTCTTCAGAATTACTAATCCGAATATCAATTGCCCAAAAGGCTCTCAAATTACTAATTTACGAAAGGATAAATTTTCTATGAAACCCATTATTTTCTGCAACATCGCTTATATGAAGTACTACAAAGGCATTATCGACGGCGTTGACGAACCCGTAAACGGCGGAGCATATGTACAGGAAACAAACGACGCTCACGAGGCGTACAACTTTGACTTTTTCAGAGGCGAAGGAGACGAAACCGATTTCTGCATAGGCTTTGTAATGCTTGCACAATCCCTGAAAAACAAAACAAGCCAGCTCCACATTGAAAAAATCAACGGCTGTCAGCTTTCAAAAAATGAAGAAAGCGTTGACGGTGTAACCGTTGTATGGTGTGCAAAGTCAGACAAGATTGACGGAATGAGAGTTGTCGGCTGGTACAAGGACGCTACCGTCTACAGATATCCGCAATTTGTTGATTTTATCAACGGATACGTTCAGGAATTCAACTTTATTGACAAGAAGGAAAACTGCGTACTTCTGCCCGAAAACGAACGCTTTTCATCAAAGTGGATTGTTCCGAGGAGCGGTCACAACGGCTATGACTTCGGATTCGGACGTTCAAATCTATGGTACGCTCAGGGTACGGAAAGCAATGCAGAATTAAAAAGCTACATTGAAAATCTGTCGGAACAAATTGAAAACTACAACGGCGAAAACTGGATTGACAAGGAAGTGAAATAATATGAAAAACTTTACTTGGGAAAACTTTGACAATGAATTTTTAAAAGCAGTTATCTATTCACCCGAAACAAACGCCGACGACCGTCCTCTGTGCGAAACGGACGAAAAAGACGACCTTGTCTGCTCAATGAATCTTATTTGTACCGCACCGAACGACAGGTTTGTAAAAAGCTACCGTCAGATTATCGAGGACAAGCTCTTGTGCAAATACCCCGACATTCTTGACGAGGTTTTGGGCGCCCTCTGCATTTCAGGCAAGGACTTCGGCACAAAGCTCAGAAGTCTGCGCCAAAAGGCAACCTCGGCAAGCCTTATTATCGCATATGCAACTGCGATTGCAAAAATCGGCGGCGCTGACGTTATTTTTTCAGAGGACACAAAGTTCAGAAGAACTATTGAGCTGAACATGAGAGAAACTCCTGCGGAGGATATTTCGCTCTACGACTTTCAGAAAGACGCAGTAAACGCCCTCGAAAACCACTTCATCAAGGAAGATAAAAAGTCAGGCTTGGTTGTAATGCCTACGGGTAGCGGAAAAAGCAGAACAGCCTCATATTTTCTGATTAAAGATATGATAAGTCAAGGTTACCAGATACTCTGGATAGTCCACCGTCATATGCTGATTAATCAGGCGGCAGAGTGCTTTTACAGATTCGCAGGGCTTTCAAAGCTTGAAAATCCCGACATCAGAAGCTATAAAATCAGCTGTATCTCCTCCGAGCACCAAAGCATAAAATCTGTTGATAAAAACGACAATGTTATCATAGGAAGTATTCAGTCAATTTGCAGAAACCAAAGGCATTTAAGAAGAATTACAAGTAAAAAGCTGATGATTGTCGTTGACGAGGCTCACCACACCTTTGCACGTTCCTATCAGGACACGATAAAATATCTTCTCAAATACCGCCCCGACGCAAAGCTCCTCGGACTTACGGCAACACCTGTACGCAGTTACGATTACGACAGCGCAGTTTTGCTGAAGCTATTTGACGACAATATTATCTACAGCATATCGCTCGGAAACCTGATTACAAAGGGAATACTTGCAGAGCCTGTATTTACGAGAATAGAAACAAACGAGGACTTTGAGCCTGTTATCACCGAGGACGAGGCACAGAAAATCAAAAGACGAGGCGAGCTCCCCGATTCCCTGCTCGGAAAAATTGCCGTTTGCTCCTCACGAAACAGCATTATTATTGACGAGTACCTCAAAAACGCTGAAAAATACGGCAAGACTCTGATTTTTGCGCTGAATGTTATGCATTGCAGACTTCTTTGTGACGAGCTGAAAAAGCGCGGTGTAAAATGCGACTGTATTTATTCGGGCAACGAGGACAACAGCTACATAATCGAGCATTTCAAAAACGGAAAATTCGACGTGCTTGTGAATGTGAACATAATGACGGAGGGCAGTGACGTCCCCGATATCGAAACTGTTTTTCTCACCCGACCTACACAGAGTGAGGGCTTGCTGATACAGATGATTGGCAGAGGTATGCGTGGCATTCAGGCAGGCGGTACGGAAAAGGTCAACCTTGTTGACTTCAACGACAAGTGGACGGTGTTCAACAAATGGCTCAATCCGAAGTGGCTGTTTGCGGAAATTGACGAAAACGAGGAAACCGAAGAAGAACAGACACAGGCTGAAACCGCAATCAGCGAGGAAGAACAGGAAGAAATATATTCGTGGGAGCTTTGCAAGGAGGCGTACAATATTCTGTCGGCAAAGGCAATGACTTACAACAGTCTTGTCACTCTCCCTTCCTGCTGGTATTCGCTGATTGACGAGGACGGTTACGATTACACTCTGCTTGCATTTGAGGACCAGCTGAAAGGCTATGTGAATCTTATGAAGGACAAGAAAGAGATTGTTTCAAGCGAGTCGGTTGACGTTCCCAAGCTGATTGAAAAGTACTTTTCGGGATTCTGTATGCGGCCGAGCGAGCGTGAAATTGCGATGCTGATTGACAACCTCAAAAACTTCGAGGAAGAACCGAAGGTGCATATGTTTGCAGACCGCAAAAAGATTGACCCGTACTATGTTGCAAAACAGGCTCTTGAAGAAAACAAGGACTTCAAGGTGTTGGCAGAACAAGCATATCAGAATTATCCGTTAGCCGAAGAAATATACGGAAGCTGGGAAAACTACGCAAGCATGGTTTTTCACTTCTACATTTACAGAGGCAAAGCTCCCGCATACGGAACACGAGTAAGCGAGCTCCCCGATGAGCAGATACCGTTTGACAGAGAGTCGTATTACAACCTTGACGAGCTGGTGCAGGAAGTAAAGGACGAGATGTTCCACGGCACATATGACGGAATTTCGTCAATCCGCTGGACTGACAAGGCATACAAGCAATACTACGGCTGTTATTTTTACAGAGACAACAGCATAGTCATTAACTGCGTTCTCAACACAAAGGACGTCCCGAAAGAGGTTGTGAAATTCGTAATTTACCACGAGCTTCTTCACCGTGACTATATGCACCACGATAAGCTGTTCAGAGAGCAGGAGCATAAGTACAAGGACTACGAGGAATGCGAGTACTTCCTTTACGGTCATATGCCGAAGCTTGAAATCAGCGAATGGTAACTTCAGATGAGTTTACAGAGCAGGTAGTTTTCGCTATCTGCTCTGTTTTTTGCTGTGATTTTGCTATTGAATATCTCTCACCAGAATTTTCCTATATGTGTCAGAAATATGTCAATCTCATATTTTGCTCCGGGGTTGTCTTTATCGTTTTCGTGTATGGTGATTTTGCTTACGAAAGTTCTCAGTATCTCAGGTGTCAGTTCTTCAATGTAAATATATTTGTTTGCCAAGGCAATGAACCTATCAACATTGCTTTCCTCTGTTTTGATTTCATTTATCTGATTTTGCAGTTCGGGTATCTTTGCCTTTAATTCGTGCAGTTCAGCAGTATAGCTGTCGGATAGAAGTCTGTACTGGTCATCGGGAATTTTACCGAGTGCATTATCCTCATAAAGCTTTCTGAATATTACATTCAGCTCGTTTTTGCGGTTATTCAACTTATCAAGCTCGGTTATCTTCTGACTGAGCTTTTTTCGGCTTTCCGACAAACTTCTTTTACTGATGCACTCAACAAATTTGTTCTTTTCATTGACCGCATAGTAAATTGCCTGATTGATTTCCTCCCTGACAATTTCATCTAATACAATCTCACGGATTCGGTGCGGAAGAATACAATCGCCGTCCTTGTGTCTGCGATAGGAACTACACATAAAGTAATAGCTTTTGGGCTTTGGCTTGTTTCCGCTGTTGTAAGTAAGCCTTGCTCCGCAGTCTGCACAGTAAAGAAGACCACTATATTTATTGATATTTCCTGACTTTGTAATCCTCTTTCTGCCCTCACGAACTTTTTGAACAATATCCCAGGTTTCTTTGTCTATTATAGCTTCGTGAGTGTTTTTAAATCTGAATTGATTTTCTATGGGAACAACTTTCTTTTTCCTATCTTTGTAGGATAAAGTTGTGGTTTTACAATTCACCGTATGTCCGAGGTACACTTCATTTTCAAGCATACCGACAATAGTTTTTGTCGCCCAGCTGTATCGGTCTGTAATATCGGTTTTCTGAATGATAACTCCGTCATTTTCATAGCGGTACACCGATGGTCTTGGGATTTTCTTCTCGGCAAGAATCTTTGCAATATTCCTTGGTCCCATTCCTGTGGCGCAGAGTTGAAATATCAGTTTCACATTCTTTGCAGTTTCTTCGTTGATAATCAAATGTCCTTTTCTGTCGGGATCTTTCTTGTAACCATAGGGAATATGAGAACCAATGCGTTCTCCCCGTTCTGCTTTAGACTTGATAACTGCACGAATCTTTTTGCTTGTATCTCTTGCAAACCATTCATTGAAGAGATTTTTGAAAGGTGCAAGCTCATTTGACGAACTGTTTATATCTTGGCTGTCGTAGTTATCGTTGACAGCTATGTAACGAACATCTCTGTGCGGAAACTCCATCTCGATATAGTTACCTACGCTTATGTAATTTCTGCCGAGTCTTGATAAGTCCTTTGTAATCAGAGTATCAACCTTATTCTCTTCAATCAGATTAAGTATTTTCTGAAATGCAGGTCGGTCAAAGAATACTCCCGAATATCCGTCATCAACAAACACCTCAATATTTCTGAAGCCGTTTTCAATTGCATATTTCGTAAGCATTGCCTTTTGATTTTCTATGCTGTTGCTGTCGCCCTCTTTCTCATCCTCCTGTGAGAGTCTGCAATAGAGAGCTGTGATTTTTTCTTCTGTTGTAATTAAATTATCCATTTGTCCTCCTTGTCTGTATCAAACCGCTTTAGAGTAATTTTTCGCAACGCAATCATACTCCTAAGCGTTTTGAATATCCAGACCAAATTTCAAATATTAAGATACTTTTTCAATTTCCTGCATCATAAGATATTTCAAGTTATCCTCTGCCGTCCGATTCGAATTCATATCAAAGATTGAGTTGACAGAGTATGTAACTCCGTTTATCCTGTAATCTTTGTGTGAAATCATTTTGTTATCTTCCACAATAACCATTCTGCTTCGTTTCAGATGACCGGCTACCGCAGAGTTATAATTTTCTTCCTTTGAAATTCTGAAGTCATTAATATCTTTCATTAAACCTCCGTTCTGATGAAGCTACATATTCAGATTAAATCCCATTTCTTCATCTTCGTATTCAATATTTTCTTCTTTTGATATTGCACCTGCAATCAATCCGGCGGTAAGTCCAAGTAAAGTACCAATATCACTGCTGTTTTGCTCGGCTGCAATCCGCTTTCTGCGTTCTTCTTCATCCTCCGACTCATCATCAATTATCCGAGAAAGTGATTCAGCAAGAGAGTTGACACCGCCGAGGACAGCACGGTTAACGCTATCCATTTTAAAGTTGTCATTAGAGTTGACCTCTTCACCTGTGACGCTATTGTTGACTCCAACTCCTGACCTTTTTGCAAGGTATTGTTCAAAAATTCCTCTTGACTCTTCCCAGCCTGTTCTAAAATTTTCGTCATATGCGTCTGTGTAGATTTGATTTCTTTCAGAATCTGTTCCGAAACTTTCTTCAGTTCCGTCTGGCAGTTCTGCGAGATTGTTTTCATATTGTCTTTGTTGATTTCCAGAATCCTCTCCAGATAGTCCACCATCTGGTCGTCCGTTGAGATTTTTGAAATCAGGTTGTACAGCTCCGGCTGAAAGGTTATTGCCGTTCTCAACAGATTGAGTTCTTCCTCTCTCACTTGAGAAGGAATTGAGATTACTTTCGTTTCTCCCGAGAGTAGTTCTATCGCCGTCAGCGAGTTGCTGTTCCTCTGCTTGAGGCTTTCCAAAATATTGTTCTTGCCTGTATCTGAATTCATTTTCCATACTTCCTTTCAAATATTTATCGTTGTGGAGTTTAATATCTCTGCACTTCATTTTGTTAGGACATTGATAGGTGATGTATTTCCTGTCATCAGTCCAAGTCACTGAGTAACCCATAATCGACATTGTGTTTATGAAATCTTCTTTGCTTCCGCTTATGTTCATAGCTTTATCTATGTCGTTCATCAGTTTGAATTTCCAACTCTGACCTTTGACTGCAGTGCGGTATTCTCTTGTAGAGATTTTTATACCTTCCTTGCTGTAAGGTTCAAGAGTCGAAAGATTATGCTGTCTGCAAATTTCATCGCTCAATGCCCGTAACGATTTGAGTGTGTTTGGATTCTGACGAAGCTTTTTGCCGTTTTCAAAGCTGACTGAGTTGATTACGAAGTGAGAATGAATATGCTGTGCATCGCAATGTGTTGCAACTAAAACTTCATATCCTGTCCACGCTTTCTCGGCAAACACTAAAGCAACCTCATGAGCTTTATGCGGAGTAATATTTTCTTCGGGTGAGAAGGATTGAACGTACTGATAAAAATTCATTCCGTCAGTTTTACCGTATGACTTTTTAGTAGCCATAAACTCTTTGAATGCATTTTCACCGTCACAGTTAATTCCGCTGACAAGTCTTTGATTTGAAATCTCATCATAGACTTTCTTATCCTGACAACAGTAATCAATTACACATTTCATTGCACTTATGGATTGCTTGGACTCTCGAATATATGTCACGGTCGCCATTACTTATCCTCCGACAGTTTTATGATTGCATCATAGATTTTCCTCTGCATATCAATTACTTCTTCAAAATTATACGAACAAAAAGCACCGCTGTTTATCTTTCGTGTTATCTGATTCAGGTTGTTTCCAATCCTTTTCAGCTCAACAAGCAATGGTTGCAAGTCAATGACTTTGATTTCACTTTGCAATGAAGATTTCAAAATATATTCAGTCAATGTAATCTTAGCTTTCTTTGACTTTTTATTGATTGCAGATTTTTCAGAATCAGTTAATCTGATACTTAAAGTTTGATTTCTCTTACGATTTTCTATTTTTATGCACCTCCGTAATAAAGTGGGTCCGGGCTTCGCTCGGTTTTATGTGTTCGGCGGACAGCCGGGCGCTCTGCTTGCCCCGGACAAGTCCGGGAAATGTAGCTCAAACTTTCGCTTCTAAAGATAAACTTTCAATTCAGCCGTAAATTCGCCCTAATTGCGATTTTCACTTTCAAGCGGGTACTTCCTTGACTTCTGCAAAATAACCGCACAAATCGGCAACAACGGCGAAACAACCGCCTTGCGACGATAAAAACGATAGAAACGATAAATCAGAGAGCGGTATTTTTATCGTACTTAACGTCACCATCGTCACCGACAGACATATATAATTTTTTCACTCCTCCCATATTTTTACTACTCTTTTCTGATAAATTCACTTACCTCCTTCCGCTTGTATTGTGGATAAATTTGTGTTAGACTTATATTTGTCATCGACAATATATTTTTATTCACTGACAATTTATAAGAGGGATTTATGTTTAAAAAGATACTTTACTGCGTTGGCAATAAGACAATAGAAATAAACGGAGAAGATTTTTCCCTCGGCGAACTTACCACCGAGGTACTCAATCTTCCCCGTAACAATTACTTGGAAATGAAAACTATTCTTGACTCTGCAATCCAAAAAACTTATAAATATGAAACCTCGCACGATTTAAAAGACTGGTTTGAAGCTAATGAAGATTACACTGTGCTTGATAAGATGATGAGCAAACACAAAATTTTTTTTCTGTTGAGAGAAGATAATAATATTTTAGAAGAAACAAGACAATTTACTTCACAGCTTTCTCTTTTTGAAAATGATGATTGCGAGCTTTCACACAGAGATTTGGAAATCTTATCGCAGATTGAAGAGTACAACGAATATCTTGAACATCCCGAGAACTTTGAAAATTCCGATACAGTATATCTTGACAATGAGGAAAGCGGATTAAGCTTTCCTATTGACATTCCAAAGCCTGATATTCCGTCTACACCGCCGTCAAAGGCAAGAGCATTACTTATCTATCCCGGAAATACTAAAACAAAATGGGAGTACTACAAAAACTTTTGCTCAATGTACGAGAAAATATTATCCGATATACAGTCATTCAACAATACAATCTACAACTTCATAGACTTCTATTTATCCAAACTTCAAAAACTCAATTCAAATAATTATGCATCTGCTTTGCATAACTTTTTGAATCATCCGAGTGCAATCAAGCTGATTGCAAATCCGATTACCGATACAGGCTTATTTACTAATGCCGATTCAGTTACACTCAGATATATTCCCAGAGAAACATTAAAGGGTTCAGGTGAGTTTAAAATTTATGAATATTACGAAGTGCAATCACTCCAGACGCTTCTGAAAACAGATTTTTACAAGGCTTTAGAGGCAGGATATATAATTCGCAGGTGTGAGTATTGCGGAAGATTTTTTCTGCTTAATAAAGCATACCACACTAAATACTGCGACAAGCCTGCTCCCGATAATCCGAATTACACCTGCGCTCAGCTTGGCTATCACTACAAAGGAGTTAAAGAAACCGTTGCAGACAATCCAAAGGCGCAGTCGCTTAACCGCTGTTACAAGCGTATTGACAAGGACTTATCCCGACGCATTATTACGGCAGAAGAAAGAGAAATCCTTTACGCAAAGGCTAAAGATTTATATCACCACGCTAAAATCACGCCGGGAATTTCAAATGAAGAATTTGAAAAATCTCTTGCTTCTGGAAATCTTTATCATCTCTGCAATGTAATACGAAAAACAAATCCGAGAGGACGACCGAAAGCTAAAAGGTAAGCGTATGACTAACGAAGAAATGATTCAGAAATATTACGACGGCGATGACAGTATGCTTGAAAAACTGTACAATGAAAACATCGGTTTTATACACAACATTGCAAAAGAAGCTGCCGTTGCATTCAATTGCTTCCATAAAAAAGAAAACAGACCGCAGGAGCTTACGGTCTATACAAAAGAAATATTAAGTGACTTGGATAGCGAGGGAGCACTTGCGTTCTTTGACTGTATTCAATCTCGAAAATATGATGTTACCAAAGCGAAGCTGACTACATATCTATATCCGCATATCAAAGGAGCAATGTACCGTTGGCTTGAGAAGAACGTGGGTGCAGTTTCACTTTCAAAGCACGATATGAACACAGTCCGTAAGGTTCAGAAAATGTATTATGAAGATTACAAGGAAGTCAATGAAATTGCAGATGAATTGAAGTTGTCTGAAACCACAGTTGAGAAATATATCAACTACAACACGCACAGCCTGTCTATGGAGGACATCACATCCGACAATTCTGATAGTATTATTGATTCCCTTTTATCAGATGAAACATCAGCTTCTACGGACAAGCTTGTTCAGCAAAAGCTCTGCCTTGAGCTTTTGAAAAAACAGTTTAACAAGCTACCCGACAAAGACAAATATATACTCGGACATTCAATGGGTGTATTCGGCTATGAAAAGAAAACGCTTGACGAAGTTGCTCTTGTTGAAATGATGACCATAGACGGAGTGATCAAGGCAAGAAAAGCTATTATTAAAAAGTTAATAAAAACAGGTAAATACCACGATTAACGGGAGAACAATTTACAGCGTTCTCCCGTTGATTTTTGAGTAAACAATTATTATTGATTTACCGATTCAATGATAATCCGTGCTCCTAACCTAAAGCCGTTTAGGAATGCATCTTTTTCACAGATTTCAGAAATTTCACGATTGCAATCCTTGTATTTTTCAAAGGTTTCTTTCTGTTCCTCAGTCAGGGTTGCCGTGAGTTTTTCTTCATTTCTGTTTAGCAATTTCAGCAGTTCTGTGACCTCGCTGTTAAGTTTTGCACATTTTTCATTCGGAACTATGTTTTCATAATATAGCTCTTCAAGTGTATTCATTATTGCACCGCATTTCGCAGTACAAACATATATCACAAAGCTCTTGCAAAGTCCAGACTTTTTTCAAGTATTACTCTATTCTATAAAAATATTAATATGGAAAAAATAACTTGCAATTCCCGATGTTTCAAGTTACCATACAACAAATAAATTATGATAAATAAAAATTCGCAGAATATTTACATCTGCGAATGCTAAAATAACCTATTATTTTTATTATTTCTACAATATTTTACCACATATTTAATAATAATTCAATTGATTTTACTACTGTATTTTGAAATAAATCATAGAAAATCGTATTATTTGTAGCTGAAATTATTTTATTTGTGGTCAAATATGTAGTCTGTTTTAAAATTAATATATTAAAACAGGAAGGATTTGTTAGTATGTCAAGGCGAGGAGAAAATATTTATAAGAGAAAGGACGGAAGATGGGAAGCTCGATTTGTTAAAGAAATAACTATTGACGGAAAGAAAAAATATGGCTCTGTTTATGGGCATTCTTACTCTGAAGTAAAGCAGAAACAAAAAACTCATATTTTTAATCCGCAGATTATTGAAACGAAAAATTTTGCAACAGTTGAAGCCGTTATGAAGAATTGGTTGTATCTTACAAAGCACAAAACCAAGTACTCTACTTTTGTGAAATATGAAACTATCATCAACAATCATATTATTCCTGAGCTTGGAAAAATCAATGTGAGTATGCTGACCGCTAAACGCATATCAGAATTTACCGATAAACTTATCGATTCTTTTGCAACAGCAACAGTAAATAATATATTGATCGTTCTTGAAATGGGTTTTGACTACGCTGAGGAAGAATACAATATAAAATGCCCTAAAATTTCGCTGTTGAAACAATCCAAACAAGAAATGCGAGTGTTATCTCGGTCAGAACAGCAGACACTTATCAGATATATTAGAAACAATGATAATTGTTTTAGTTTTGGAATTTTGTTTGCACTTTTTACCGGTATTCGGATTGGCGAATTATGTGCTTTACAGTGGGATGACATAAAGGATAACAAAATTCATATTTCAAAAACAATGCAGAGAATAAAAAATGAAGACGGGAAAAGTACAGTTATGATTACTGAACCAAAAACAGATAAATCAAACCGCATTATTCCTGTTCCAACAGCTATTTATGAACTGATTGAAAAGTACAGAAAATCAAAAGGATATGTTATTCGTCAAGCTAATGGCAAATTTATTGAGCCACGTCTTATGCAGAAAAAATTCGGAGAAATTACTACTGCTTGCGGTTTGGAAAACGTAAATTTTCACACACTCCGTCACACCTTTGCAACAAGATGTATTGAGTCAGGTTTCGACGTTAAGACTCTGTCAGAAATTCTTGGGCACACTAATGTCCGCACCACTCTTGACAAATATGTTCATTCTTCCTTTGAACTAAAGCAAAAAAATATGGAAAAACTGACGTTGGATTTGGTAATTTAATTTTCTATTCATCGTCAAAAATATGGTCACTATTTATCTTACACTTTGATAATAGTGACCATTTTTATATTTAAACGCAGATGTAAATATTCTGCGAATAGTCTTCTAATTTTTCTCTATTATTGTCTTCATCATTTCAAAAAATATTCAACAAATATAAAAGGGTGAACCCATTTGATAGAGTTAATAGATTTTGAGTCATATCCTGTTAATTTGGTTAAGAGGATTTTGCTTAAGGACAAAGCAACAAAACAAAATATTATATGGGCAACTAATTCCTATGAACACTTGGGGTTTGAATACTCTGACAACAGTCAAATTCAGGAATATCTGATAAGCAAAATAAATAAGTGGATAGTTCAGCCGAGAGTGCAGAAAAGTGTTGAGCAACAGCAGAAGCGGACACGAACAAAAGCAGAAGTATTTACTCCGGCTTGGTTATGCAACAAAATGAATAATCTTTGCGATGAAGAGTGGTTTTGTAAAGCTGATGTGTTTAATACGGAAGTTGACCGTGATTGGCAGACTAATCCGGAAAAAATAGAGTTTTCGTATAACAAAGGTTGGCAGAAATATATTGACCAAAGAATACTTGAAATCACCTGCGGCGAAGCTCCTTACCTTTGTTCAAGATACGATATGTCAAGCGGTCAGATTATTACTATCAATAATCGCATAGGAATCCTTGACAGAAAATTGCGTGTAATTAATGAAAACACAACAAATAAAGAAGAATGGTACAAGTGGGTTATCAGAGCATTTCAAAGCTGCTATGGCTATGAATATCAGGGCGACAGCCTGTTGATTGCAAGAATTAATATGCTGTTGTCGTTTTACGAATATTATAAAGACCGTTGGAGTGAAGAGCCAAGTATAAACCAGCTTAAAAAAATAGCAAATATTATCAGTTGGAATTTGTGGCAGATGGACGGACTGAAAGGTACTGTACCAAACGGAGCACCGAATAAGGTTAACGAACAACTGCGTATTAATGGATTTACAAATACTAAAAATGTTGAAATCGAAAATTATGAATGCAAATTATATAATTGGAGAGCTGACAGATCGCTTTATTATTCAGACTTAAAAGGAGTGAAAAGGAAGATGAAATTTGATTTTGCAATCGGAAATCCACCTTATCAGGATAATACTATTGGAGAAAATGATACTTTTGCTCCACCAGTATACAATATATTTATGGATGAAACATTAAAATTTGCCGATAAAGTTGAACTTATTCATCCTGCAAGATTTTTATTCAATGCTGGTAGTACACCAAAGCTATGGAACAAAAAAATGCTTAATGATAAAAACTTCAAGATAATTAGTTACATATCAAAAAGTAGTGATTTGTTTCCCAATACCGATATAAAAGGTGGCATTGTAATTTCGTATCATGATAATCAAAAAGATTATGGAGCAATTGAGATATTCACTCCCTTTTGGGAATTAAATAATATCCTCCATAGAATTACAAGTTATTATGAATTCATTTCATTAAGTAGCATAATAGAGTCTGCTTACTCTTACCATTTTACACCTCTATTGTATGAAGAAAACCCGAAATTATCGACAAGACTGAGCAAAGGTCATAAATATGATCTCAAATCAAATGTTTTTGATTTGCTACCAGAAGTATTTGCTGATGAAAAAATCAATGATAAATACATAAAAATATTAGGAAGGCAAGATAATCAAAGAACTTATAAGTGGATAAAAAGGTCATATGTTACTAATACTGTTAATCTCGAAAAATACAAGGTATTTATAGCCGGTGCAAACGGAAGCGGTGCTATAGGAGAAGTATTAAGTACGCCATTAATAGGAACGCCATTAACCGGCAATACTGAATCTTTTATCAGTATTGGAGCATTTGATAAATTAGAAAATGCAGAAAATTGTATGAAATATGTTAAAACCAAATTTGCAAGAACTCTATTAGGATTATTAAAAGTTACACAAGCTATAACGCCTGGCAAGTGGAAATATGTCCCCCTCCAAGACTTTACCGAAAATTCCGACATTGACTGGTCAAAATCAATTCACGAAATAGATTTACAACTCTACAAAAAATACAATCTTGACGATACTGAAATAGAATTTATAGAAAAGAATGTTAAGGAGATGAGCTGATGAATAACCGCATAAGCATTAATACTACAAAACAGGTTGTCCCTATGATTTACGCTTACTCAACTCCTGAAATTACAAAACACAATGGCTGGCTTAAAATCGGTTATACCGAACAGGAAGTAGATAAAAGATTAAAGCAGCAAACCTATACCGCTGATGTTGAATACATAGAAGAATGGCGGGGTAATGCTGTTTTTGAAGACGGAAGCGGCGAAAGGTTTACCGATAAGGATTTCCATGCGTATTTAATAAAAAACAATGTCGAAAACAAAAAGAAAACCGAATGGTTTCATATTGACAAAATAAAGTCTAAGCATATGTTTTATGACTTTAAGGAAAACAGAGGAGTCTTAGAACAAAATGACGCTGTTCTGCCATATGAACTGCGTTCCGAACAGAAGAAAGCCGTTCAGATGGCTAAGAACTATTTTGAAACTCACGAAAAAGGCGAATTCCTTTGGAATGCAAAACCTCGTTTCGGCAAGACGCTGTCTGTTTATGATTTGTGCAAAGCTATGAATGCCCGCAGTGTTTTGATTGTAACTAACCGTCCTTCTATTGCAAATTCATGGTATGAAGACTACAAAAAATTTATGGGAAGTGAATCGGGTTATTTGTTTGTAAGCAGTACGGAATCGCTGAAAGGGAAACCGTATGTAATAAGTCGTGAGGAATATCTTACATATAATCGCAGTCAAAGTAAAACTGAAAACAAAAAACGCTGTATAGAATTTTTGAGTTTGCAGGATTTAAAAGGTTCAATTTATTTTGGCGGAAATTATGATAAGCTAAAGCACGTTAAGGATATGCATTGGGATTTGCTTGTTATTGATGAGGCGCACGAGGGCATAGACACAAGCAAAACCGACATTGCTTTTAATCGGATCACACGCAATCACACCTTGCATTTATCCGGCACTCCTTTTAAAGCCCTGGCTAATGACAAATTTCCGCAGGACGCAATTTTTAACTACACATATGCTGATGAACAAAAGAAAAAGCGTGAATGGAACAGTTCTGAACAAAATCCTTATGCTAATTTACCGCAGCTAAACCTTTTTACATATCAGATGTCCGAAATAGTCAGAGATGAGTTATCAAAAGGAAAAGAGTTAGAGGGAGAAACCGTAGAATATGCTTTTGACCTTAACGAGTTTTTTGCCACATCCGAAAGCGGAAAATTCCTGTATGACAGTTCTGTTGACAGATTTTTGGACGCACTTACATCTCAAGAGAAATTTCCGTTTTCAACTGATGATTTAAGAAATGAACTTAAACATACATTCTGGTTGCTGAATCGTGTTGACAGTGCTAAAGCATTAGCGAAAAAGCTGAAAGCACACCCTGTTTTCAAGGATTACGAAATTGTTTTAGCAGCAGGTGACGGCAGATTAAGCGCAGATGAAGAGAACAAAAAAGCCTACAACAAGGTTGTGGACGCTATCAGAAAATATGATAAAACCATAACTCTATCGGTAGGACAATTAACAACGGGTATTACGATTCCTGAGTGGACTGCTGTATTAATGCTTAGCAATGTCAAAAGTCCCGCTCTGTATATGCAGACCGCTTTCAGGTCACAAAACCCATGTATGTTCAGCAACGGTTCAGAGTTTTTCAGAAAAAAGAATGCTTATATATTTGACTTTGACCCAGCCAGAACTCTGGTTATTTATGAACAATTCGCAAATGATTTATCTGCTGAAACTTCTGACGGAAGAGGAGATTCTGATACCCACAAAAACAATGTTCGCACATTGCTCAACTTTTTCCCTGTTATCGGCGAAGATGAAAATGGAAAAATGATAGAGCTTGACGCTGAAAAAGTTTTATCAATACCAAGAAAAATAAGGTCTAAAGAAGTTGTTCGCAGAGGATTTATGAGCGACTTCTTATTTCAGAATATATCAAATGTATTCAAAGCTCCGCAGGAAGTAATTGATATTATAAAAAATTTCACTCCTGTTGCTGAGCCAAATTCCAACCTGAATATTACGACTGAAACCGGAGATGATTTGTCATTAGATGATAACGGAAACGTCAATATTGATGATAACTTCGTTATAGGAACTGCTACAGAAGTTTTCGGTGACAAAATTTATGATATTACCGATTCCCTTAATGACAGTATTGATAATATTGAATTGGAAAATGACAGCAAAAAAGACACGTTAGAAGATTTAAAAAAGATTTTCAAAAAGCAAGTTACTGAACCACTGATAGATTCTGCAAAAGAACATTATGGCGAAAATCTGTCTAAATCAAGTCAGAAAAGACTTGAAAAGAAAATTGAAATTGAATCCGATAAAAAGATTAATGCTGCCTATGGTGATTTTTCTATTAAAAGCAAAGAGCTTGAAAAGGAATATAAGGACAAGTTAGAGGAAGCATCAGCAGAAAATAAGCAAAAAATTCGTCAAGAGTACAAGAAAAAAGTTAAGGAAGTCCGGGACGAGTTTAAACAAGCTCTTTCCGAACAGGCTGACAATTTTGTTGAACAGTTAGGGCAGGAGGTTGTTCGCACAGTTGAAACAGAAGAAAAAGAACGTGAAAAGAAAGACCTTGAAGGCGGAATAAAAGACCATTTGAGAGGCTTTTCAAGGACTATTCCGTCTTTCCTGATGGCTTACGGAGATAACGAAGTGACACTCGAAAACTTTGATAGAATTATTCCTGATAATGTGTTTGTTGAGGTTACAAGCATCACTCTCGAACAGTTCAGATTTTTGCGTGACGGCGGTGATTATACAAATCCTGAAACCGGAGAAACAGAACATTTTAACGGACAATTATTTGATTCTGTTGTTTTCAATGACTCTGTTAAGGAATTTATGAATCTAAAGAAACAACTGGCAAATTACTTTGACGAATCCAATAAAGAAGATATTTTTGATTATATTCCGCCTCAAAAGACTAATCAGATTTTTACACCCAAACGGGTAGTTAAGAAAATGGTTGATGAGTTGGAAAAAGAGAATCCAAACTGCTTTGATAATCCTGAACACACATTTATAGACCCATATATGAAGTCCGGAATGTTCATTACAGAAATAGTAAAGCGACTATACCAAAGCCAAAATATGAAAAAGCTGTTTTCTGATGATAAGGAAAGATTAACCCATATTTTTGAAAAACAGGTGTACGGACTTGCTCCTACGGAAATAATTTACAGAATCGCTATAAGCTATATTCTGGGATTCAGCAACGATAGTATCCGTAATCACAATTTTCGTCAGGTTGACGCCTTAGAATATGCAAAATCAGGCACCTTACAGCAAAAGATAGATGAGCTTTTTGGTTAGGATTCTTGGCAATTAACAAAAGCGGGAACAGTTACTGAAAGCTGTTCCCGTTTACTAATATATTCAAGACTTGTCTGTTTAAGACAATATTTTTCTGACACATAAAATCAATTGAAAGGTGTTTTTATATTAAATTATATCTATTGTTTCAATCAAAGCTCGAGCATATCTTTTTGCTGACACATTGACTGAATTTTTCGTAATACAAACACATAAATATGCAATTTCCAGTATATGTACTGACATTGAAATTGCATACTTTACAGTGCTTTGTTTTAGAGTTTCAAGATATGGAAACCATATGCTTAAAAGCAGTATAAATAAGGCAATAATATTAAATATAATTCCTAGCTTTTTAAGATTTCTCATATTTCGATGATAACCGTAGTTTATATTTTCTTCATATACCAGATGAAACACTTTTTTATCCCTTGTTTTTGAAGATAGCCAAGCTATCACACTACTACACAAATCATATGAAATTCTTTCATTCCATTCGCTTTCTTCACAAGCAAAAATTCTGAATTCTGGTTCAAATGAAGCTAATTTTCTGTAGTACCTTTTTCGTGTTTCCGTGGATAAACCAGAATTTGGTTGTAAATAACTTGCTGCGTAGTTTACTTTTGCTGAGTCTTTTTTAGAACGACATATATTAAGTAAACACTGGCAAATAACAACTGTTATTAAGGTAAGAATAATATTCTCTGTTAAGGAGAATTTCTGTCCTGTAATAAAGAACACATCAATTACAAACGGAGCAGCATAAAAAGCTATAACACTCAACCTAGCTCTCAGATTATAGCTATCAAAAATATTCAGGTCCATATTCAAGCCACCTTCCTATAAGCGAATTGTATTCGCCTCATAAGAGGAAGTTTTGATGAATTCAAAAAATCCAGTTCAGATGTTGTTACGTCAAATGACAATCCAAATGCATTACCTTCGTAACAATACACCCTACCGTAATTATCCGATTTACTATAATATAAATTTTTCTGCCCTACAAATAACGAACCGTTATCAATTAAATCACAGGAATTTACAATTTTTAGACAATTTTTAATCTTATTGCCATATACCCCCAAAAAACGTTTAACCCAATAATTATGTCCATACAACATAACTATATTGTCATCATAGTAAGGAAAACTTCGTAATTCTATTAAGCTGTTGTTTCTATCAACAACTACAAAATAAGTGTTTAATGCCAAATACAAATATTCCTGTCGTGCTTTCAGTTCATTTTCAAAACAACATTGAAGGATGTATCTCACTATAGAATCACCCCATTTCAAAACGACCCAGTGTTCTGGTAACTTTAACCGTATATGCTGAATTGCCAGGATAACTCACGTCGCCATAGAGAGTTTTCTTAACCTGCTTGCCGGCACTTTTTAACTTTGTTGAACCACCGTTTGAATCGCCGGTGTTATCACTAACTAAGAAAATAACATCGTTTTCGCCAAGTTTTTCAGCAAAAATTTTCTCTGCTGTTTCCGGTTTACCGTGGTGAGGTAATTGTATTATTTTATAATCAGACAACTTGTCCTTTATTGATTCAAAAGAGCAATCTCCACAAAGCAAGGCGTTTTTATCTTTTAACTTAACCGAAATCTGAACACTTGCTGCGTTAATAACTGTCTCTGCATCAATAGTATTTCCTTCACTGTTCTTTAACTCTTTTGCTATAGTTTTGAGACAGTAACTTTTATCTGGTCCAACAATACACACACCTGGAACTATATCCTGTAATTCAATAGCATCTACTAACTCAACAGAACCACTCAAGCTTGCAATATTATCATAATCGTTTTTAATTCTCTCGCTTAAAGACTTATTTGTGACTCTTTTATCTTCTATTAACTTCAAGATTTCATCTTTGTGTTTTAAAAACAGTTGTGCATAGACCTTAGACACTAAGTCGTTCTCAATCAAATAAGGAATACCATCAAAATGGTCAGCGTCATTATGTGAAAGGACAACAATAGCTTTTTCATATCCGTGGTCAGACATATACTGTTCAACTCTTTTGGCATGCTCTTCACAGCCACAGTCATAGACAATTAACTGACTACCTGTATCAATCAAGATACAATCACCATAATTAGGACCTTGCGGTTTATAATTTTTTGAACTTAATAATTTTAATTCTTTCATATATTAACTCCTATTTATCACCTCAATTGATTTAACGTGTCGATTTATCATAACATATCTTGTATCATTTGTCAATATTTAGTTTTGATTTGTTATAAATACTTACAATTTTCAGGAAAAGTTTTGCAGATTTAAAGTTTTTTGGCTAGACAAATATTTTTCTCAATGATATAATTACATATCGGAGGAGAAAGCTATGTTTACATCTATTTATTTACGCAACTATAAAACCTTTACCGATACTACTATAGATTTATCTTTAAATAGTACAAAAGTCAATAATTTGATATTACTTTACGGAAACAATGGAATAGGTAAATCAAATTTTGCTTCAGTATTTTTAAATTTTGCTGAACTGATTCGTACCATGGACGTAAGAGATATGATTCAAGAGTTTATGGAAAACTATCAGGAATCTCCTCAAAATGAGAAATTTATTCAATTATTAAAAACTCGATTTAAAGACATTGAAACAATAATTAAAGATTCTAAAACTATAGGTACAACAGAAAATATGATAATGGAATTTTCTTTTATCATCAAAGGCAAAAAAGGTAAATATTTTTTAGAAATGGATGACAAAGAAATTGTCCACGAAAGATTAGAGTATACTCTAGAAAAAAATAAAGGTGTGTATTTTGATATCACTCCTACAACAAAAAAACTTAATGAAAAAGTATTTATTAATAAATCTCTTCTGAATGATATTGAGATTAATGTTGAAAAATTTTGGGGAAAACACTCTTTGCTCGCAATTATTTATCACGAATTCAGTGACAAATCTAGTAGCTTTTTAAGAAATGCTTTTTCTACACATTTTATGGATTGTTTAAATGACTTTTCCTTGTTGTCATGTAGAGTTAAGAAATCTAACTCTCCGGAATATGGTATTCTCGGATTAACGCATCCAATGCTAGGAGACTTGGAATCTGGCACTATTAAAAAAGATGAAATAACTAATTTAGAAAATGTGGAAAAAATGTTAAATGTGTTTTTACCGAAAATTAATTCTAATATAAAAAATGTATATTATAAATTAAAAAATCAGAACAAAGAAATCGCTTATGAATTGTATACAAAACAGATAATTTCAGGCGATTTGAAAGATATTCCGTTTACATTAGAATCAACAGGAACACATAACATATTAGAGTTACTTCCATTTTTTATGATAGCAGCTCAAGGATACACTGCGGTAATAGATGAAATGGATACAGGAATTCATGACTTACTAGTTATGTATATGTTACAAGACATTTTTCCAGATATTAAAGGACAACTTATAATAACAACGCATAATACATTAGTTATGACTTCTGAATTCATACCTGCAAATTCTTTTTATGTAATCCAAGAAGACGAGGATGGCACACGAGAAATAAAATGCATTACAGATATAGATGGAAGAGTACATCCCTATCATAATAAACAACTTAGATATATAGTACATAAAGAATATGGAGCTGTGCCTGATAAATTAAATCTTTCAATCAAAGAGCTTGCAGGTATTCTCAAGTCGAAATAAATTGGAACATCAAAGTTAAAATTTTATCCTTACGAGCAGTCGGCATCCTTCTGCCCTTGCCAAGTGCGATAAATCCGAACTTCGTTACCGTGATAGGTGATGCATTCGGATTTATTGTTTTCATATCTAATTAGACTAAAGGGTTCGCAATTTTGCGAACCCTTTAGTCTTTATATCTGACAATATGTTACTATATGAAATCTTATTACCGAATGGATGTATCATTGAAAAAAGCCATTAATTATGATATACTTAACATAATAAAAAAGAGGTGAACGATATGAGTATAAGTCTAAAAGATCATAAATTGAAAAAGGGTAAATTCATATCACCATGGAATGACTTAGAAATTAATATGACAGAAAATCCATGGTTTCAAAACAGACTTCCAGAATATATATGGCTTGCATTAATATTTGATAAATTCGAGCGCACCGAAGCACTTAAAATATGTTGGGATATTATGCTGTCATTTCAAGAAAAGAATGTCAATTCGTTATGTATGTCTGAGTTATTAAAATATGAAAATGAACAGCAAAGGGACATTTGGGATACAGTATTAAAATTTGCAGGCAAAGAAACCATATCTCCATTAACTATTGTTTTCACTCATTCAAAATATCCGGTTTTTTCCAACTGCTTTTCTTGCGTTACTATATCTGCAGACGAAAGGCTTGAAAAAATAGAAGGCGCAATGAAAAAGGCTTCCTTCCACCAAACACATTTTTCAACAGATATTCGGTTTATTGTTTTGTATTATTCTGTTCTAACAAAAAAGTTAGGGATAATAAAAGAGACTGCAGAAGCTTTATCAAGATACCCGCATTTATCACATGATGACGTAGAAATGGAGATAATTAGACCCATAATTCGTTCTGCTGAAATGGGGTTGGATTTTACCTATAAAACCAATTATGAATACTTAAAATTTTTTTGGGAGGAAATTAGTGCCATGACAAGTTGTCAGCCGTTTTATATTGATTTTAAATTAGAAACTACCGACACAGACGAATACATAACAAAAGTTAAAGAGATAATGGATTATTATTCTGATATTTTTATTTCAGTAAAACCATTAGACAACAAAATGCTTGTCCTTTTAGGAATTGCGACATATTCATATAAGAGATTATTGGAATTAGTTAATTGCAATTTATATAACGAAATATCTGGTAGATCGATTATAAGGGTGTTAATCGAGAATTATATTATGATGAAATATCTTTTAAAACATGAAAGTGAACACACAGATATATGGAGTGAATATCAATATTATGGAATAGGTCAATATAAACTCATCTATCTTCGTTCACAGGAAAATTATGCTAATCCTAAAAGCCATGTGCCTTATCCTTACTTAGGAATTTTAATCAACGAATATACAGATCAACAATTTTTAGATATGGATACTAAATACTTTGATAAGTATAACGTCAGAGAAAAAGCCATAGATGTTGGAGAAAAAGACTTATTTGGCCTTTACTATGATTACGATTCTGCGTTCGAGCATGGCTTATGGGGAGCAATAAGAGAAAGTGCTATGCTGAAATGTAGTTCGGCAGGACACCAATTTCATTGTATTCCTGATGTTGAAAACAACCAAAAGCTGAACTCGGTTTGGCCTGACTGCAGATCTGTTATGAATAAAACTTTACAAGTTCTAAAAGACACATACACCTTGCCAGATTGTTACACTGTACCCGAGGATTAATATATGAAAAATTTATTAGATGCAGAAATAGAATCTTTACAATTTGAATACTTAACTATTTTGAAAAATGCACTGAATAATTTTTACGATGAAAACATTGAGGCTTGTTTGGATGAAATTTTAGTGTTTTGGAGTAAAAAGAAAACTCGTGTGATACCAATAATCCAATCTTATATAAAATCAGAAGACACGTACTTGTTCACCGGTGCCAGCTACTTGGATATAGATGATAATGAGCATTATCCGTTTTTTTCTGTTGGCGATAAGCACATTATAGACGATCCGCTATGCGTTTTTATAGAAATGTATTGTAACAATACGCATTTAAATTCTTCAACAAAAATCAGTCAGCAATTATATAACATGATATCCGATAATATTAATGTTATAGGGTCTTACTTCCCGAAATTTCTGATTTTACCGCTAAGGTATATTCATAAGATTGATCAAGACCTTTCTTATAAAGGTGCAAAAGACATATTTTTAAGTATGTTTTCGAACGATATCAACACATTTGAAGATTATAAAAAATTAGAAAATATTTCTGACATTGAAAAAGCTCTTTGTAATGGTATGGATAAAACCATATTTTTTGATGAAGAAGATGATCGAGCATTATCTTTAGTAGAACGATTTAAGGGATATGTTAATCGGATTCCTGAAGCTCAAGGGTTGGGTAACGACAATCAAATATTTTTATATACAGTTATGGGTCATTTGGTGCAAGCTCTTGATATTATAAAACTATGTGTCTATTTTAATTGTGCACCATATATCAGATACGATATTACTTTTAAATATGTTGCTGTAATTGGAAAAAACTTTGTATCCAACGATGAAATTTGCAAATTACTTAACAAAGGGATTATTGCAAATACCTTTTATAATCGTTTCGAAAAACAAAAAGTTGAAGCGGTTGACTTCAACAAATATGCTACATTAGTTAATAATTATCGAAGAGATAATAGCCTGTATAATCAAATAGATATAAACGATAAAGAATTATTGCCTAAAAACATTATACCAATAATAGATGAATACTTTGAAAAGTTGTGCGAATATGTGTCAACAAACATAAGCACGATGTAATTAATAGTGCAGGGACTGCCAATCATATAGATTGGCAGTCCCTATTCTTTATACAGTCGTTTTAACGGTGGTCTGTACCTTTAACGCGGCTTGCTCGGCCTTCCACTCCTCATACTCCTTTCGCCCTTCTTCGCTCTCAAAGAAGGCTTGAATTTGCGGAAAAAAGTGCCGTGCGAGGATTTCCAATTCTTGTTTTGGAATATTACATTTGTTTGCTGCCATAAGGCAACACTGCTTTTATTTCAACTGTTGTCTAGTCATTCCTCCTTTACATTACCAGATCATACTCATACCTTGCTCGTATTCTTCCTGAGTAGAATAGCAAGCATAAGCATTTGGTGAAATTTTTCTGCCGAGGATTTTTTCGAGCCTAAGCTTTTCGGCGGTGCTTAATTCTTTTGTGGGGTTTGGCTCATAATCATCTTCGGGTGGTGCTATTGAAAGCAGATCGTCAAGTAAATTTATGAGTCCTGTTGTAACCGTCATACTTGCATCGTGTGTATGCGCAGGAGTTTTATAATCGTTATACTCATCATAAAGTTCACTACTCACACCGCCAAGTGCAAAATACACTTCTAGATTATCTTTGAGCAGCCGCTCATCGAACAAACTCTTGTCGCGGCAGACGTGATTGTCGGGTGTGGTGAAGGTAATATATTTATACTTATCTTCCCACTTGACGTTGTATCCGTGCTCGCGCATACATGCAATAAATTCTTCCTTTGTATCGGAATTGCTTATTGCATATAATGCAAATCGGCGGAGTAACCTTTTCCATTCCGGCCATTTGCCGTAACTACTCTTTTCTTCGGTAATGCTCAGACCATATTCCTGACATAGCTTATTGTAGTAAGCCTTCCCCTCTAATAGTTCATCACGGGTTTGATGAAACTTTTTACCGTTATGGTAGTTTACCGAATTCATAATAAGGTGATTATGAGTGTGTCCTGTATTATGATGGGTCGCCACCAAGACTTGATAACCGGGAAAGTGTTCGGCAAACCGAATACCGATTTCGTGTGCAGTTTCAGGTGTGAGGTTATCCGTTGGAGCGAAGGACTGCACGATATGATAATAGGTTCTACCATCCTCTTTACCGTATTTCTGTTTTACATAACGAAATTCTTCCAAGGCGGTATCGGGTGAACATTCAATGCCGCTTATGAGTCTTTGCTCGGTTGCCTCTTTCCGCATAACATAAGGGAAAATATTATTCATCGGACAGTCCGAAGTAACGAATTTAACGATTGCCATATTGCTCTCAACTTCTCTCTTGTTTCCGTGAGGTTTGCTTCGGTAATGAAACCGGCGTTAATCGCACGGGCGATTTGATTTACATTATTACCGATGCGCCTGAGCTCTTCGGCAACATTATCCGCACCGTTTATTACGGTGATTTGTTTTTCCAAGGCACAGTCACGCAGATACTGACTGACAAGTCTGTATGAGGATAGTGCCTTGTGGGTGATGATTTCTTTTTCTTCAGGGGTTACCCTGAACTTTAATATTTCGGTTTTAGTCATCGCCTAAACCGTCCTTCCTGAAATTTTATAGGGGTATGGGCTTAGCCCGACCGCCTTTTATGCGGCCGACGATGAGGTGGTCGTAACACAAAGGCGAAACTCGCAATAAACGCCCTACCGATAGTTACTGCTGTAATCCATACGGCAGAAAAAGAAGAATGCAACAATGCAAAGGACTCCCATTGTCATCTACTTTTAACAATGCAGATGGGACACTCTGCAATGTTGCAATCTTTATTCGGGTATCGACCACGCCCAGCCTTTACCGATCTTTCGGGTTTTGATACCGTTAATGTTTTTCTTGGCTTCATTAACGGTGCGCTGTGAAATGTTTTTGTTAGCGGCGGTTCGGAATATTTCCTCTGCCGTAACTTCTTTTCCGTCTGCCAGTATACTGCGGATCAGTTCTTCCGCCACCGCTGTTTTGGTTTCAGCAGAGAAACCACAGAGCAATTCCTCTGCGGATATTTCACTGTAACCGTCGAGCCAATAAAAACCATCCTCATTACCAAGGTTGAAGGCGATGGATTTACCTTCGGGTGCCAGCGAAGATTTATCGTGAACGATAACACGAACATTTGGTTCTTTGCGGAGTCGACCTACCAACAGTACGCTTCTTGCAGCGGCTCGGAAGTCTATTGAGCCAAGTCCTCGGTAGGCACTGCTTGAGCCTTGTGCTTTATTAAGGTGACCGACCATAATAATGGCGCATCCTGTACGCTCGGCAACGGCGGCAACCTTTTTAAGAACCGTGCGGATTTCGTTGGCACGGTTAATGTCGATACGCTCACCAATATAACCTTGAATCGGATCGAGTATCATCAGTTTGGCATCGGTCTGCCTAATTGCTTGTTCAATTCTTTCATCCGACAGAGAAAGAGGATCGGTGTCCTCGCAGATATTAAGCACCCTGCTTTCATCTGCACCGGCTTCGATGAGTCTCGGTTTTATGGTATCACCAAGTCCATCCTCGGCGGTTTGATAAATCACATTGAAGGGTTCTGCAATTTCCATGCCGGGCAGAGCCACGCCCGAAGAACAAGCGGCGGCGAGCTGTAGAGCAAAGGTCGTTTTACCTTCGCCGGGATCACCTTGGATGATGGTCAGTTTTCCGAATGGGATATACGGTTTCCAAAGCCATTTGACTTCTTGAAGCTGCACATCCGACATTCGAACAAGGGATAAAGTTTTTCCGTTTGTCATTTTTAATCTCCTTTCTATAGTTTTTTGTGTTGAGGGTTCGATTGGAACAATCATATACATCCCACCTTTCATAATTCTAAAATTCATTGCCCCTAAAAAGTGGGGGCAGTATTCATATTGCGAACAGGTCAGTCTTTCTTTTTCCTTCTGCCTGTAATATAATTGTAAATAACAAAACTCGGTTTCTAAATGAACGAGTGAACTTTCAAAAAAATCAAAAGTTTAATTTAAGACAAAGGAGGGATTGCCAAATGAAAAGAACACCAGGACTTTATGTAACGCCGCAGAAAGGCGGTATAATAAAAAGAAACCTTGTTACGAACAAGGGCGAGACAGTGCTTGATGAAACTACTATCGGGGCAGAACTGATATGGTATGCCGAACTTGACTACAATACTTATGTTGATTCTTTAATTAAAATTGAAGACTTGGCAGAAAAAACAGAAGATGATGGCGATCCCGAAAATTACGGTACTGTCTATTTGAATACCTTTGATGAACTTTTAACCGAAGCCAACGAATTGGTATATGATATCTAAGCGGCATATCCGACACTTGGTTCATTGCTACGGTTTGACCTTTTGAATCACACACCCAAGGACGATGGAACGGCAATGTATGTGTATAATGCAAAATCGGCAATCTGCGAACAGATTGCCGAGCCGGTACACTTTTATATTCAATTGCGAGAAGTTTTGGAAGATTTATCTCTTGGCATTCCCTTGGATTTTGAAGATAAATATGCCAACCTTGCCCAAGGTTCATTTGCACAAAGCTATACTTTTACCAATACTCTTGAAATGGAATACCATTTCCGTTCCACTAAAAATTATTTCCAGTTCCTTTTAATGAACTATCTGAATTCTGACCCCAATGTTGCCCGATGCCATTGTTGCGGACAGTATTTCATTCCAAAGACACGAAAATCAACACTGTACTGTGATAGAGTTATGAAGGACGGAAAAACTTGCAAAGAAATCGCACCTGCAATTATTCATAAAAATGCCGTGGATGCAGATCCTGTTTTGAAAGTCTATGACCGAACTAAGCATAAAATGTATAAACGCTACGAACGCGCATATTATTCGCTTGACCAACTTCCGAAAGGTATATACTTTGAAAAATATTTAGAGTGGCGAGAGCCTGCAGCAGAAGTGCGAACTAAATACCTCAAAGGCGAATTAACAGCGGAAGAGGCACTAAAGATTATTGAGGTTAAAGATTAAACCCCGTACAATCGAACAGAAATAGTTTTATCGACCCGTAAGGCTGTTTCGGATAAAACAAACGCCTACAAAGGCAAAACAAAAAAATACCCACCGGATGTTGTAGCAAAGTTCAGCAATGAACCGCCGCATCCAGTGGGTATTTTTATGCTTGTTTTTATTTAATTTTAACCGCCGTAATTTTCCTCACTCATACATATGCAAACGTACCATTTGCCGTTAGCTTTGGTTACACCTACGGCTATGTATGGATATTGGGAACTGCCGACATATGCCCAATGTCCTTTGCTGTGGTGGAATCCGTCAGCAATGCGGTCGGACATACTTTCCGCCGTGCCGAACCAATCGCCCATACCGATGGCTTCTCGGTTATAGCCTTGGTAGTAACTATCCTCGGCGGTCATACCCGTAGAGTGTCATATCTATAAATTCGCCGTATTTTAATTCTTTGCACGCATTACGGATATCTGTGTGAGAGAAGTTTGTTGTAAGCTCATTGGCTCTGAATCATGCCACCTCGGTCAGTCCGGGGAGCATCATAGCTGCCGTATCGCCTTGTGCTATGCGGTAGGCATTTATTTTCTCTATTACGAGCTTTTCTATATCTGCAGTATTAACCTCCGGCCACTGTATGCCTACATATATTTCTTCTTGGTGTTCTTCAGTTTTCGGAGATGTTTCTTTCGTGGATTCAGTAATTTCCGCCGCCGTTGACTCGGTCTGTTTTGTTGTTACTGTAGGCTCGGTTTGTTCCTTTGGTTGTGTGGTCGTTATGGGCTTTGTGACGCTCACGAGCGGTTCGGTTGCCTGTTCCTTGCTCTCGGTCGGGGTAGGCTCTTTTTCTTTCTCTGTCGGCTCTACCGCCGTCACAGGCGGTGTTTTCATTATTGCCGTTTCTGATACCGTTGTTGGTGGACTTTCAGTAGGCAGCGGTGCGGTGTTGCCACCGCATCCCACCATGCTCACAAGCACCCCACAGCAGAAAATAAGGATTATGATATTCTTCATATATCCTCGACTTCCTCCAAGCCTTGCATCACTTCCACCATTATGCGCGTGGCTAAAATAAAACCTGAACTGAACGCCTCCCACTCGGTGATGCAGGATAGTTCACTTGTGCAATCCTTAAATTTTTCAAAGGTTTCCTTTTGTTTCTCTGTGAGTCCCAAGTTCAGTTCTTCCTCATTTTTGCATATCAGCTTTACGAGTTTATCAACTCTCGTCCCTCGCTTGATATACCTTTCATGCGGACTGATGTTGCCGTAGTATAAATCTTCGAGTGTTGTCATGTGCGTTGCACCTCCTTTTGCAACACAAATACATACCACAACGCTTTCCACAAGTCAAGAGATTTATTTATAAAAAGCAAAAGCGCCGCATTGTGGTGACCCCCAAAAGTTAGATTTGAAAGCGTAGTGGCTTTTAGCTGCTACGCTTTTGTTATGCAACTAAGGCAT